>JAFPAQ010000221.1 GCA_017424235.1 Lachnospiraceae bacterium
ATTTACAACTAGCTTATGAATGTGTTGTATTTGCAATGGTTTTTTATCTTGAAGATTATCCTGCAACATTCTCTTTTAAACAACAAACAAGGGATTTGTTTAAAATATGGGCAAAAAGAATAAAAGTTGAGTATTTGTGCTTGCAGTATTGGATGATACAATGGCACAGTTTTCTGTAAAAAGTGCGCAGATTAGCCTTGATAATGCAAAGCATGCATATAATCTTTCCTATGGTGAAGGGGCATCTACTCTTAATAATATGCAGTCTGATGATACAATTAAGCAGGCAGGAGATGGGGTGGAAGCCTTACAGGAAAATCTTGTTGATGCGATGGATTCATTGGAAAAAAGCAAGGAACAATTGAAAGATGCTGAAAAAGAACTTGCTGATTTGAAGGAAGAATATGATTTTAATGAAGATGTTGATGAGATAAAAGATTATGCTGATTCGATTGACAAAGGTACAATGGAGGGACTTGCTGATTATCAGGCGGCTATGCAAAGATATCAGGCAGCAGCTACAGCTGTAGCACCTGTAGAAGCAAAAATCGTTCAATATAAGTCTGCCATAGATCAGTGTGAAGCTTCAATAGATACAATACAGAAAAATATTGACAGCACATATAATAAATATAGTCAGGCAGTTACATCTACTAATATTTCCAATGGTGAATTAAGGGAAGAACAAAAAGAGGTATCAAAGAATAATATTTCCCAGGCACAGCTGGGAATGGATCAGGCAAAGGAAAGTCTTGATACATACACTATAAAAGCATCTATATCGGGTGTAATAGAATCTGTCAACATAAAGGAACATGATTTTGCTACTTCAAGTAATCCTGCATTTGTGATTTCCAATAAAGATGTTATGACTGCGACTTACTACGTAAGTGAGGACATCCGTAATACATTTACAGTAGGTCAGAAGGTTACTGCCGAAAAAGACGGCATTATGTATGATGGAGAAGTAATAGAGATAGGTAATGCAATTGACCAGAATACAGGACTTTTCAAGATAAAAGCAGCTATCAAAGGAGATACGACAGGATTACTTTCAGGAACAAAAGCAACTATCAAAACAGATACTTATCATGCAAATAATGCGATAATAATTCCGTATAATTCAGTTTATTATGAAGGCACACAGGCATACGTTTATACAGTAGTTGATGGAAAGGCCAAAAAGGTAAATATTACTACAGGTCTGTATGACATTGACAATATTGTAGTCACAGAGGGGCTTAGCAAATCAGATGTAGTAATAACTACATGGTCAGCACAGCTTAGAGAAGGTGTAGACATATCTGTTATAGATAAAAATGCAGAGAAATAGGAGGCGGTTTTGTAATGCATGGATTAACTAAACTGGCTCTTAAAAGGCCTGTTTCATCACTTTTAATAGTACTTGCGCTTTTTGTATTTGGTATTGGTTCAGTTTTTGGATTTAAGATGGAGCTTACACCCGATCTTGAGATGCCAATGCTATTTGTAATGACTGTTTATCAGGGCGGCGATCCACAGACCACAGAAAATCTGGTAACTAAGGTTATAGAGGAAGAAGGAAAGACTCTTTCAGGGGTGGATTCAATTACTTCACAGACAACCTCTAATATGTCTATGGTCATGTTTTCTTATGAATATGGTACCAATACAGATGATGCATATACCGACCTTAGAAGTAAGATGGATACAGCATCAATGAAGCTTCCTGATGATGCTCAGGATCCGGTTATTATTGAGATGAATATGAATTCACAGGATATGATGACATTGTCACTTACATCTACCGGAGATACAGATGTACTTCGATTTGTAAATGATGAGTTAAAGCCTGAGCTTGAGAGATTGAATGATGTTGCACAGATAACTGTAACAGGTGGTCAGGAGGATTATATCAAGGTAGAATTGCATCGTGATAAAATGCAGCAGTATGGTATTACGATGGCAAATGTTAAAAATTACATACTTACAACAGATTTTACAATACCAATTGGAAATGTAGAGCAGGGTACACAGGATATAAGCAGTTCTGCTTCTGCAAAACCCGAAAATCTTATGGATCTTCAAAATGTTCCCATTATTACAGGTAAAGGAAAAACCATATTTTTATCAGATATAGCTACTGTGACAATGTATTCAAAGGCAAATACCAGTATAAGCCGATTTAATGGTCAGGATAGTATAAGTGTTGGTATTGCAAAAGCACAAAGTTCAGGTACAGTTGATGTTTCCAAGAAAGTGAGAAAGATCGTTGACAATATAAGTGTAAAGAATCCTGCTATAAAGGCTTCTATAGCATATGATGCAGCTGACAGTATCAAGTCATCTCTTACATCAGTTGCAGAAACACTTGTATTAGGTGTTGTTTTCTCAATGATAGTACTTTTTGTATTTTTTGGAGATTTTAAGGCAAGTCTTATAGTAGGAAGCTCGATGCCTATATCTTTAATGGCATCACTTATATTTATGAGCTTTGCAGGATTTACATTAAATATTGTCACAATGGGGGCTCTTGTTATTGCTATTGGTATGATGGTTGACTCTTCCATTGTTGTACTTGAAAGCTGTTTCAGACTAAAGGATGAACATCCTGATTATAAAGAGGCTGCGCTGGCTGGTACCAAGGTGGTAAGTTCATCGGTTGTTGCCTCCACCATCACTACTGTGGTAGTATATCTGCCACTTGCAACTATGAAGGGTATAGCCGGTCAGATGTTTTCACAGCTTGGATATACGATTATTTTTTCAATGCTTTCATCGTTGATAGTGGCTATAACACTTATTCCTATTTTCTTCTGGAAATACAGACCTGTTGAAAAGAAGGATACAGTTGCGAATAAAGTAGTAGAGTGGGTTGGCAGGGGTTATAAGGTAGTTCTTAAACATATTATGCTTAAGAAAAAGACAGTAATGCTCGTGGCTGTAGCCCTGCTTGCAATAGCAATATGGCTTGCTTCTCTTTTGGATACAGAGCTTATTTCGGCAACCGGTATGGATAATGTTGCGATATCAATACAACAGAGAGCAGGCACAAGAATAGAAGTGATTGATGAAAATATACAGTTTATAGAGCAGATGGTAATTGATGATGAAGATTTTTCAGACTGTTCTATAAGTATAAGTGGTTCTACAGCAACAATAACTGCTTATCCATCTAAAGAATGTAACAAAAGTGTCAACGAACTGATAGACAAATATAATGAGCTTTTAAAAGATGTTACAAATATGAGTGTGACAATAAAGGCATCAGGAAGTGGAATGATGTCCATGATGTCTGTCACCTCAAGTACAGAAGTAGATATGCAGGGATATGATCTGGAAGACCTTAAAACTGCTGCCAGGAAGGTTGAAGAGATTATGATAGGAATCCCTGGAGTTATCAAGACTTCAAGTGATATTACTTCAGATGCTTCTCAGGCAAAGATTCAGATAGATCCGCTTAAGTGTATGGATGTAGGATTAACTCCGGTACAGGTGGCTACAGAGATGTATAATGCTAC
>JAFPAQ010000222.1 GCA_017424235.1 Lachnospiraceae bacterium
ACCTGGCCCATCCATTCAGCATCACGCTTTGCAAGATAATCGTTGACGGTTACAACGTGTACACCTTTTCCTTCCAAAGCATTTAAGTATGCCGGCAAGAGACATGTCTGTGTCTTACCTTCACCGGTTCTCATTTCCGCAATACGTCCCTGATGTAAAATAATACCACCCATCAACTGAACGTGATAATGTTCTGTATTCAAAACACGTCTTGCTGCTTCTCTTACGGTAGCATAAGCTTCCGGAAGCAAATCATCCAGTGTTTCGCCTTCTTGCAATCTCTTTTTATATTCTGTAGTCTTTTCGCGCAATTCATAATCTGATAATGCCATCATTGAATCACGTAAACTTTCGATTTTTTCTACAAGAGGCATAATTCTCTTGATTTCACGTTCACTATGAGTTCCGAACAATTTTTCTACAATACTCATTAAAAATCTCCTTTTTGAGTCATTCTTTCATTGAACACTCACACACCAAGCTACATTGTATCAGATTTCATAGCAATATTCAAGGTTTGGACATCTTATTAAAATCTTAACTTTTTGTAAACAAATCATAAAAAGTTAAGGCAGAAAAGACTTATTATCTTCTCTGCCATTAAAATCTTATGTATATATTACTGCTATTATTTAGTAGTTATATGGTTCCTCGAATACGAGCCTCGATATAATTAATGAGAATTGATACAGTTACATCAACACCTAGCTTGCTACTGTTTATAGAAATATCATAATTTCTCGAATCCCCCCATTTACCTTCACAGTATTGATTATGATATTTTTTTCTGCTCGCATCTTTTTCCATTCGTATCTTGTCAGCTTTTTCCGAAGTTAAATTATGCACATCCATAACTCGATTAATTTTTTCTTCTTTGTCTCCTAAAATAAAAATTGATACTAATGCCGCACAATCTCTTAATACATATTCTGCACAACGACCTACAATCACAAAAGATTCGCCGGACGCCGCTTTCTTTTTTAAATATTCAAACTGCATATTTGCAATAATTGCTTCCGGAGAACTCTCCATGCCACGTACAGTTCTATACATACCGAATCGTTTATGTTTTTCATCGTATTGATGAATTTTGTCATTATCTATTCCTTTATCTTTTAGTATTTCTTCTAAAAAATTTTTATCATACAACTGTAAACTAAAATGCTCTGCTAATCTTTCTGCAATTAGATGCCCAGCGCTTCCAAATTCACGTCCAACAGCTATAATCAATTGTCTACCACTCATTATTCGTCCCCCCTGTTTATAAATATCTTATATATAATACTATCATCGAAATAAGCAAGACAATAACTGTTGCCGGCACCATCAGCTTACAATATCTTCCCCATCTGATAATATATCCTTCTTTTCCCGCAGTGGCAATACCCACAACATTAGCAGATGCACCAATAGGTGTCGCACTTCCACCAATATCTGTTCCCATTGCAAGCGTCCATGCCAGAACAGACAAATCAACTCCCTGCGTTGCAGCAAGAGTACGAATAATAGGAATCATTGTTGCCGCAAACGGGATATTATCAACAAACGCACTTGCAATTGCAGAAATCCACAAAATAATTGCTATCATTATCACCTGATTTCCACCACTAATTTCCCCAATAAATCCAGCCATAATCTCAAGGACTCCTGTTTGCTCTAATCCACCAACTACAACAAACAAACCAACAAAAAACAACAACGTTTCATAATCTATCTTTTTGATTAATCCCATTGCGCCTTTTCCAGCTGCAATAAGGGTTACAACTCCGATAAACGTCCCAATTGTTGCCACTGTTAATCCGGTTTGCGCATGCGTTATCAATAATATAATGGCACCTCCAAAGATAATGGCACTAATAACAAAGCCTTTCTTATTTGTGATGGCCGTCGAAGGATCCGGATACATACTTGCATCTGATTGCTTACTTGTTTCAGCAATTAATTGCTTACGAGCAATTAAATAGAAATATAAGATTACAACCGGCACTGCAATTGCTACAATAAGTCCTGTATTAGTCACAAAATCTCCGAATGAATATCCAAGTGATGTCCCAATAATGATATTAGGCGGATCTCCACACATCGTTGCTGCGCCCCCTAGATTAGCACAAAAAATTTCTGCTAAGATCATAGAAATTGGGTTAAACTTAAGAAGTTGTGCCAACTCTATTGTCACTGCTGCTAAAAACAGAATTACTGTTATACTATCTATAAACATCGCCAAAAATGTTGATAAAAGCATAAAGGTTATATATATAGAAACCACCCTATAATTTACCATCTTAGCAATTTTCATACACAGCCATCTGAAAAATCCCACATGCGCCATTCCTTCAACCATAATCATCATTCCCAATATAAATATGATGGTTTCCCAATTAATACCACTCGCCGTTTCCGTGGCCTTCCCTGTATGATACCAAAATTCCACCGTAAAAATACTATGTATATTAAGAGTTTCAATAATTGCAGATACACTTTTCATACACAATCCGAATACCACTATAATAGTTAAAGCTGCACTAACTAGCGTCACAGTATGTCTCTTCCATTTTTCTATAATAATCATAATAAACATTGCTATGAATATAATTGTTGCAAATATTTGTGACATATCTTTTCCTCCTACAATACCCGTGATTTTAAAAATCAAGCACTGAAATATCAATCATTATTTTCCTTTTTTTTATTGCAATTCAAATAATATACCGGTACCCCTACGCCCAATATGCCACCAATAATATTTCCTATTGTCACAGGCAAAAGATTTGCCACAAAATAGTTGACAAGATTTAAAGTACCCATATAATCACTACTAAATCCATATGTATCCATAGCCAGTTTTGCATATTCTGAAGTATTTATTGCCAACAATCCAGCAGTTATATAATACATATTTGCTACACAGTGTTCAAATCCGCCCGTGACAAAAAGCATAATAACAAAAAAACTCACTAGCAATTTCCCCGTAATATCTTTTGCGCATACAGCCATAAGCACTGCAATACATACAAGTACATTACATAATATGCCTGAAATAAGTGCCTCTGAAAAAGATAGATTAACTTTTCCTAATGCCACTTTTATGGTATACGCTCCAAGTATTCCCGACGAATAATTCCATTGTCCACTTAATGAGATAAACAATGCCGTCACGGCCGCTCCAATAAAATTCCCCACGTATACAAAAATCAATAATTTTATAAACTTGCCAATTTTTTGTTTACCATCAAATACACTCATTGCCACAAGACAATCTCCGGTAAACAATTCTGCACCTAATAAAATAACCATCATAAGCCCCACAGGAAACACAACAGCTGCCGCCAAACGTGCAAGACCAACATCCGAAACTGTATGTGCTGCCACACTACTAATTGCAGCACCCATAGCTATCATTACTCCTGCCAGAATAGCTTTTCCCACTACGTCCTTTGATGTCATTTGTATTTTTGCCTGACAACCTTCTATATACTTTTCTATTGCTTCCTTTACTGTTAAATATCCCATAAGTAAGTCATATCTCCTTTCACCTTAATTCGTTAAATTATATCAAATTTTTTCATGTATGACAACGTCATTTTATTCAAATATTCATACACATATGTGTATAATGGATATAAATAAATACAAATAAAGAATTACTCTGCTTATTAATTGATTGTTTTGCCCGACCGGGCTTGATTAATAATGACAGGCATATGCTATATAACATATGCCCTTTGATAATTTAGATAATGAATATATTACATATTTTCTTCGAATTGTTGAATCGTTTCAGACTTCGCAGCCAACTTTAACCAATTGAGCAATGTAGACATATCTTTTTCGTTTATGATTTTTTCCTGCAATTGTTCAGAAACCGTTCCAATTTCTTCAAGCAGTATAAGAACAGATTCTGCTTTGCCCTCTGCTTTGCCTTCCGCACGTTCATCTCTAAGCATCTCTCGTAAAATCATAAAATTCTCCTCCATTCTTCTACTTGACTTCACCTTTTGAACGCTGTTTTGCAACTGTCTGACAAAAT
>JAFPAQ010000223.1 GCA_017424235.1 Lachnospiraceae bacterium
CGGATTTTAACCGCTCAAGCTGTGGCTAGAAAGGAGTATCAGTTATGGCCTTCATCGCGATTAAAGCTTCCTTTGCTTTATTTTGAAATTCCTCGTTATTCGCTCCGCTTACACATCATCGCGCGAGTTTCGTATCGCTCGTTACCTATGTAGCCGATTGCGTCTTATTCAGTTTTCAAGGTGCTGTCCCTCCGGGTGTTACTCCCGAATGTCTGTATCTTGCGTACCATTTGATACGCTTTGCATTATGTATAATAGCGTATCTTTTGATACGTGTCAATATCTTTTGATTGCATTTTCGTATCATTTGATATAAAATGTTCTCAAATGGTACGTTATGTGCTTTTTTATACAAAAAATACAGCGATAGGAGCAGTCATCATGACAATAGGAGAGAACATTAGAAGAATCCGTAAAGAACGTGGCCTTACACTAAAGCAGCTCGGTGAAGCAGTTGGAGTCAGCGAAGCTTATATTCGTGCCTATGAATCAGGCAGGAGAAATCCAAAGCAAAAAGCTCTTGAAGCATTAGCAGCCGCTCTGTGTGTTAATGTTGAAGCACTCACAGGGGCTGATTTTGATGGCGTAAAAGCCATGCACAGACTCTTCCAAGTCTTCCGTCAATATAGTGGTGAACTTGTGGAATACACTGATAAGGATGGCAATGAACAGGTTGCTGTCAGTTTCGGCAGTCTAATGCTCATGCGTTCCTGGTTTGAACGATATGAAAAATATCAGAATGAAATAGAAGAATGTGAAAAAATAAAAGATGTAACTGAAAAAGCGAATGCACTACTTCGTGCAGAGGAATCTTTTAATCTTTGGATGGATATTTATCCTCAGTCAGAGCCAATGCTTGAATTACTGAAAGCACAAAAATCTCACGACCAGTTTATGGATCATCTTGGGTTAAATCCAAAGAATCCGGATTAAATCACCGGGTAAAATTCCCTCAGAATAATCTTTTGTACCCAAATTGAACCCAACGCAAATTAAAAAATCCCTACAAACCGCTTAAAATCACGGTTTGTAGGGATTTGATGTTTTACTCGAACTCAATCGTTCCAGGTGGCTTACTTGTCAGATCATAAAATACTCTGTTCACACCCTTAACTTCATTTATTATTCTGCTCATGACTTTCTGAAGTACTTCAAATGGTATATCTGCTGCCTCAGCTGTCATAAAATCTACTGTGCGCACTGCACGTATTGCTACTGCGTAGTCATAAGTACGCTCATCACCCATTACACCTACACTACGCATATTTGTAAGTGCTGCGAAATACTGGTTTGGCATCCATGATGGCTCCTCACCGTTATTAGCTTCCTTGTATTCTTTGACTGCCTTGTCAACTTCACTGCGATATATCCAGTCAGCATCCTGAACAATGCTTACCTTTTCTGCTGTAACTTCTCCGATTATACGGATACCGAGTCCGGGACCCGGGAATGGCTGCCGGAATACCAGATATTCCGGAAGACCAAGCTCAAGACCTGCTTTTCTGACCTCATCTTTGAAAAGGTTACGAAGTGGCTCAATAATCTCCTTAAAGTCTACATACTCAGGAAGACCTCCTACATTATGATGAGACTTGATAACTGCTGATTCTCCACCAAGTCCACTTTCTACAACGTCAGGATATATTGTTCCCTGCGCGAGGAAATCCACAGTTCCTATTTTCTTGGCTTCCTCCTCAAATACACGGATAAATTCTTCTCCAATTATCTTTCTCTTACGCTCAGGCTCTGTAACGCCTGCAAGTTTTGCATAGTAACGCTCCTGTGCATTGACCCTTACGAAATTGATATCAAAGTCGCCGTCTTTTCCAAATACGCTTTCAACCTCATCACCTTCATTTTTACGAAGAAGACCATGATCTACAAACACGCATGTGAGCTGTTTTCCAATAGCCTTTGCCAAAAGTGCTGCAAGCACTGAAGAATCCACTCCACCGGAAAGAGCAAGAAGAACTTTTCCATTTCCGACCTTTTCGCGAATCTCTTCGATAGTATTCTCAACAAATGAATCCATCTTCCAGGTTCCGGCACATCCACATACACCACGAACAAAGTTGTAAATCATCTGTGTTCCATTTATAGTATGAAGCACTTCCGGATGGAACTGTACTGTGTAAAGCTTTTTCTCAACATTCTGTGTTGCAGCGATAGGACAATCTGCTGTATGTGCTACAACTTCAAATCCCGGAGCAGCCTCTGCTATTCTGTCAAAATGACTCATCCAGCATACGGAAGTCTCTGGTAAATCCTTGAACATTACACCATTTGCAGAATAGTTGATTTCTGTTTTTCCATACTCTCCAACCTCCGGAGTAATAACCTTTCCTCCAAGCTTATGCATCATAAGCTGTGCACCATAGCAGATACCCAGTACAGGAATTCCTAATTCAAACAATTCCTTCTGGTATGATGGTGAATCCTCTTCATAACAACTGTTAGGACCGCCTGTAAGGATGATTCCCTTAGGATTCATTTCTTTGATTTTCTCAATATCTATCTTATATGAGTAAATCTCACAATATACATTACATTCACGGACACGGCGCGCCACAAGCTGGTTGTACTGACCACCAAAATCAATGACGATGACTTTTTCTGTTAAAAGCGAATTTTCCGTCTTCATCTGAACCTCCTAAAATTTTGTGCCTCTAAATGACACGTTATAAATACATTTTATTATATATTTTCGATTTACACAATAATAATATTTTATCAACTATTCACAACCTCTATTTTGCAAGGTGTTTTCAGCGTGAAAAACCGAGCTTTGTTTTTACACTATACGGCGAACAGTGATTATTGGTTTATAGGTTGCATAGCTGATTTTTATGCCTGTTTTAGCTGAACTTGCATGCACAATCTTGCCATTGCCAATATACAAAGCTACATGTCCTGCATAGCATATTATATCTCCGGGCTGGGCATCTGCATAAGCGACCTCCTTGCCCGCACTTCTCTGAGAAAATGAATTTCTTGGAATGGAATATCCATGTGCTTTATAAACTCCCTGGGTAAAACCTGAACAGTCTGTACCATTAGTAAGACTTGTACCACCTGCAACATATGGACATCCCACAAATCCACAGGCATAAATCGCAATCTCTTTACCCTTTGCGCTGCCATTGCAGGCATTGATTTCGCTTGTATTTACTGTAGCTGTTCCTTTTGGCTTGGAAGTGGTCTGAGAACTGCTATTAGAATTTCCATTGTTAGCTTTCTTTTTTGCGGCTTCTTCAGCTGCCTTTTTTCTCCTTGCCTCTTCTTCAGCCTTTTTTCTTGCCTCTTCCTCAAGCTTCTTTATTTCAGCATTCTGCTTCTTTATCTTGGTTTTATAAACCTCTGCCTGCTGCTTTGCCTTGCTTATCTGCACAGCATAATCAGCACTTATCTGCTCAAGCTCAGCTCTTGCTGCTTCAACACCTTCCTGCTCCTCCTTAAGACCATCCTGACAGGCTTCAAGCTCTGATTCTTCTATCTCCAGTTCCTCTTTAAGCTCTTCTACTCTCTGTCTGGCTGCCTTATAATCCAAAAGCACCTTCTGGTCATAAGAATGAATCTGTTCAATATAATCTGCCCTGTTAAGTAAATCCTCCATTGACTTTGCACTGATAAAAATATCAATATAATTTACATCCCCCGCTTCATACATTGAATGTATCCGCTCTTTCATTATACTGTACTGGTCATTTTCAACCTTTATTGCCGCTTCAAGGTCTTTCTGGGCCTGTACTATCTCTTCCTGCTTTTGAGCAATCTCTTCTTCAAGCAGACTGATACTTGCAATAAGCTCAGCTATCTGATTGCCAAGAGTAGCTATCTCATCCTCAATACCCTCTTTTTCACCGGTAAGATCATCAATCTGTTCATTGATCTCATCAACCTTTTGCTGATCCTTTTTATTCTGATCTTTAAGATCCTTTATTTTGTCGGCTTTTACATAAACCATATCTTTGTTTACTGTTCCCGCTTCAAACACAATCACCAGACCAAGCACTACTGCAAGCAAAGTCCTTAATAATCTATTAGTCCTTATACTCATATATCCTCGAATTCTGCCGTTCATCCGGCTTGTACAATTTTCCCCTAAATTAATACCAATCGAGTAGGAGGGAATTTATTTCCTCCTACTCGCCCGCGAGCCTCATGTCCGTAAGGACAAATTTCATCTATGAGGCTCTGTGATAATTAATCAGCTATTTCCGTTGTTTCTTCATTTTCATTGACTTCTATATCAACAGCTACAACATTTATCTTATTTTTGATACTGTCCATAACCTTTTCTGACAATACTGACATTCTATATGAAGTATATCCCACATCTTCTATAAAATCATTGCCTGATGTATATCCATACTGAAATGCTTCTTCATCTGCAAGCTTAAGTATCTCCTCCTTTGAAAGAGTAATTCCTTCTTTTCTTGAGAGGGCTTCTATTATCATATAGCTTTTTACAGTAAGCGCAACTCCTTCCGTAAGCTGTTCATCAAATTCCTCGATTGTCATATTCTGCTCTTTAAGTGCATCCTCCATTGATTTCTGATAATAGTTTTCATACATCTTCTCGAGATAATTTTTATAATTTTGAACCTCTTCCTCAACAAAATATTCAGGAGCATCCTTTAAAAATACTGTTTCTTCATTTATCTTAGTCTGAATTTCACTTAGCACACTTGCATCAAAACTGTCATCCGCACTCTTTTGAACTGCTTCTTTTCCTGCTTCCCATACTTCTTCTTTTGTCTTATAGGCAATACCCATCTCGGCCATCTGTTCTTCTGTTACAGTCGCATAGTTTGCACTTTCAACGATTCCATTGACTGTAACCGTAAAAACTACCGGCTGTCCTGCAAGCTCTGTATTTACATAATCCTCCGGAAAAGAAATCTCAAGGTCTTTTGTCTCTCCGGGCATTACTCCGACAAGCCCTTCTTCAAACCCCGGTATAAATGTACCTGAGCCTATTGAAAGATTATATCCCTGTGCTGTTCCTCCCTGAAAAGCCACACCGTCTTTTTTTCCTACATAATCAATATTTGCAGTATCGCCTTCTTTTACAGCACGATTCTTTATCATACCCTCTAAAAGATTTGCATCAATATATTCTTCTATCTGGGCATCTGAAACTAATGGCTTATTCACTTCAATAGTCATATTTTCATAATCAGGAAGTTTTACATATTCTGTAATGTTGATTTCTTCCATGCTTACATAGTCGGCTCTGTCACTTACCTTTTCTTCCTTTGAAGAGTCCTTATCTTCTACATCTGATTTCGCTTCACTTGAAACTTCAGTAGTATTATCACTGTTTGCATTCTTCTGACCACAGGCACATACATTTAATGTCATAACTCCTGCAAGTATCATAATAGCTATTTTCTTTTTCATTACAAAAACCTAACCTTTCATTCCTCATAATAATGTTGGAGCAAAAAAACTCCAACACTGATAACCCGCGTACAATAACAATAATTTAACATAAAATATGACAAATTGAAAGACTTTATTGCACTTTGGGTGATTTAATGATACAATCATATCTGAATATTTGTATAGGAAGGTTTGAAGTCAAATGAAATGGTGGGTAATTTTATTAATTGTATTAGTTGTATTAATTGCAATCCTCGCTGTCCTCTATTTTTTAGGCAATAAAATGCAGAAAAAACAGGCTGAGCAGGAAAAGCAGATTCAGGAAATGGCTCAATGGGTAACCATGCTTGTTATAGATAAAAAGAAACTGAAACTTAAAGACGCCGGTCTCCCGGCAGTAGTTATGGAACAGACACCAAAATATATGCGTCGTGCAAAAATGCCTATCGTAAAAGCTAAGGTAGGACCGCAGATAGTTTCACTTATTTGTGATGCAGGCATTTATGACAGTGTTCCGGTAAAAAAAGAAATCAAAGCCAAAATAAGCGGTATCTATATAACTGAAATAAAAGGTATCCGCGGAAAACTCAATCAGCCTACGGAAAAGAAAAAGGGCAAATTCAAGGCATGGGTTGAAAAAATGCAGGAAAAAGCCGGTGCAAAACCAATAAAGTAAAAATATTATATAAAATTAAAAAATCTGAAATGCAAAAATGTGTTTCAGATTTTTTAATTTTTATGTTAAGATTATATATATTCATGCCGATACAAAGAAAAAGGATAATTCTAAACACATATAGGGAAAGGAAAGGTATTATTATGGGTGTAAACGGAATTTACAATAGTACTGTCAGTGAAATGTATTCTGCAAATACCACTGCAAAGGACAAGGAAGTTGACAAAAAGGATACCGATAAGACAACTCAGACAGATAACTCTGAGTCAAAAGCTTCTGCTACTGAGTCTGATAAAACAGCAAATAAACCTGCTGCGGTTTATGACAAGAGAAAATTAAGTGAAGCCGACCGCAAGGCAATAACTGAACAGTTAAAGGCTGAACAGGAAAAACGCCAGCAGCAACTTCTTGACCTTGTACGCAAGACAATGTCCACTCAGACTACCATGTTCGGACAGGCAACAGATGATGATGTCTGGAAATTTCTTGCAAAAGGCGATTTTACCGTTGATGCCGAGACCAAAAAGAAAGCTCAGGAAGCTATTTCCGAGGACGGTTACTGGGGTGTAAAGCAAACCTCTGACCGAATCGTAGAATTTGCTACAGCTCTTGCAGGAAACGACAAAAACTCTCTTGAAAAAATGAAAGATGCATTTTTAAAAGGCTACAAGCAGGCTGAAAAAACATGGGGTGGTAAACTGCCTGACATTTCAAAAAAGACTTATGATGCGGTAATGGAAAAGTTTGACAAGCTTTTAAAATCTGAAGAAGAAACCAAGACTGAAGATAAAGCTGATAAAAAAGATGACTCTGTACCTTCATCTGGTATGGTAGTTGAAAAAAATTAGAATACCATGAAATTGCAAATATGGTGCATGCCTGCGCATGCACCATATTTATTTTACTATAAGAAGCTTATCTCCCGGATTTATCATATCATCCGTAAGATTATTTATTTCTTTTATCTGATCTACACTGACATAATATTTTTTTCCAATCTGCCAGAGAGAATCTCCCGGCTGCACATAATATATTGCAAATCCCGGAAGTTTTTCAATTACCTCCGGAGAAATAGGAGTCACATTTATATCTGTTATTATATCCCTGGCAACAACATTATATATCATCATATGTATATTGAGTACACATCGTAAATCAACATTATTTCCATCCTTAATATTTATCTGAATAGAAGAAATCTGGGCATCTATAGAATAACTGTCTATTTCATTATTCATTATATCCGCCAGTTCTCTTTCTATTTCAAAAGGTATTGATTTTCTAAGCGGATGCAGCTGATTATGTTCATCCGAAGAAGCATATAGAATATTTATTAGTATATCTCCCTTTATTTTTACTTTTTCATTTGTTTCAAACTCAGTATATCCTTTCTTATCCGTTTTATCCATAACCAGTTCCAATGAACCTACTACTGCCTGGGTATGACATATCTGATTGATTTGTGGCTCATTTGCCTCTATACCGATAAGTGATGAGATATTCTGGTCAATATAAATATCGGAATACAGATTTCTAAACTCTGCATTGTCAGTTGATGTATTTATTTCACAGGTGACTCCATAAACATCCGAAACTATTGGTATTGCACCTGCTTCGTACAGTCTGATTTCAAGCTCGAGTGCCGCTTCAACTCCTACTATTCTGGCCTCTGCATTAGAATCCTCCCTGACTGTTATATCCTCATGATTCAATGCATATGACACATCTGCTATCATATATTCACTACAGCCTGCACACTCTACACTTCCGCTAAATGGAAGGATAGTATCAAACCATAATATCTTTTTTGAAATATCCTCAAGATAAACAATAAATACCTTCATCTCTCCTGAAACATTTAATTTATCCTCATAAGGCTTAAATTCAATCCGCACCGGCTCTGCACTTTTCCATAACAAAGTCCCAACTGATGGCAGATTATCAGGCATCTTGGTCTCTTCATGTATTCTTAAAAGATCCCTTTTACGTGTGATTGTTTCAAGATAATTTAATACTTTTTTGCGATAAACTATATCCTGCGGATTTATTTCATTATACCCTTCACTGATTATATTATGTTTTTTTACAGCACCTCCTATATCATCAAGTTCTGTGCATATCTCTCTTTCCACAGTCTCCTCTGCCTTAGTCTCCAGGCTTATCACTGCCTGTATGCTAAGCTTTCTTGAATTAATGATATGTACTCTCAAATCCTCTATTGTACTGCTACAGGTTACCCGATCCTGATTATCGATTTTATCTATAAAAATCTCTTCCATTAAAGGTATTTCACCTTCCATAACAGATATCTCACTATCTGCCCCCGCCTCTGCCTGATACAGTATCTGATAAAACATTTTTCCTTTTATCCATACCTTATTCATACCGGTCTTTATATCATCTACTCTTACCCATCCATTATAATAAAGAACCGATAATACATCAGGTTTAAAGTCAGATATATTTATATCCTCCTCTACTGGCACCTGCAAAAGTGCCTTTGACTTTATCTTATCTGTACGAGCCTTTTTCTTTATTAACTCCATAATCCCTCCCACAAATTACAATTTTTGTCAGATTAACCAAAAATCAACCATTTTCATATTTTTATAAAATTATTTTTAACAATTATTATGTAAATCTACTGTCTGCTTTTCGTTTTCTTAATACAAAAAACGTTGCATACTAAATATTATTCAAGTATTTTTTTTTTATTCGCATTATATAGATTTTATTATATTCCAAAAAATATTTGACATTAAATACGATTAGTTATAGTATTATATTATATTAAATATAGTAATGAATACTACTTATCATTTTGTGTAAAACTATGATTATTAATAAACAAAACTACGAAAGGTAAGGTGACTATTATGACTCTGACAATTCGTGAACCCGGCAGTGCTCTGACTCATTTTATTGGCTGTATAATGGCGGCAATTGCAGCAATTCCGCTAATAATAAAAGCTCCCACCGGTATTAGTACAATGGCAATGACTATATTTATGATAAGCATGATACTTTTATATGGTGCAAGTGCGACCTATCACTCTGTTAATGTTTCTGAAAAGGTAATAAAAATCTTTAAAAAGATAGACCATATGATGATTTTTGTTCTCATCGCAGGCTCTTATACCCCTGTATGCATGATAGTGCTTGGCGGATCAAAAGGTTATTCCCTGCTTGCACTTGTATGGGGTATTGCTTTTATTGGAATGGGTATAAAGTTTTTGTGGGTAACCTGCCCTAAATGGTTTTCATCTATTATTTATATTTCAATGGGATGGCTTTGTGTATTTGTGATGGGAACCTTGTGGGACACACTCTCTCATGTGGCTTTTGGCTGGCTTTTGGCTGGAGGTATTTTTTATACAGTGGGTGGAATAATATATGCATTAAAGCTGCCGGTTTTCAATTCACTCCATAAATATTTTGGCTCACATGAAATTTTCCATCTGTTTGTTATGGCCGGAAGCATCTGCCACTTCATATTTATGTACTGCTTTGTCATTTAATGAAAATATTAATAATCTTTTCCCATTGCATTAATTGTATATAACAAATATAATAAAGATATGTTCACAACAATTTGAACATATCTTTTTTATTGGGGAAATGAGGATAATTTGATATGAAGATAATAATTGCAGGCTGTGGTAAAGTTGGCTATGCCCTTGCACAGCAGTTAGATGATGAAGGACATGATATAGTTCTGATTGATAACATTCCCGAAAGATTACAGACAGGTCTTTCTGACCTTGATGTTCAGGGAATAGTGGGTAATGCGACCAGCTTTCGTACACAGCAGGAAGCCGGTATTGAAGACTCAGATCTCTTTATTGCAGTAACTGGCAAGGATGAAATAAATCTCCTAAGCTGTCTTATTGCCAAAAAAGCAAGCAACTGTCAGACCATTGCCCGTGTACGCAATCCTGAATATTTTCAGGAAATCATATACTTAAGACAATGTATGGGTATGTCAATGTCTGTAAACCCTGAGTATGCTGCTGCCAGAGAAATCGCACATCTTATTCAGCTGCCACAGGCTATGGAGATTGATTCTTTTGCCAAAGGACGAGTTGACCTGTTAAAAGTTGCTATTTCTGAAAATTCACCATTGCACAATATGACTGTACAGGCTTTTTCAAAGAAATTCAATCACGAAATCCTTATCTGCATACTAAGTCGCGAACATCAGATCAGTATACCAAATGGAAACACTGTACTTAAGGCAGGAGATACTATTTCCGTTATTATGCCAAAGGAAAAAATAATTCCTTTTTATCAGGTTTCAAAGCTTTCTTCAATCAAGGGAGTCAGAAATGTAATGATAGCTGGTGGTGGAACTATTTCCTTCTACCTCACCACTATTCTGGAGCAGTCAGGAATCAAGGTAAAGATCATCGAAAAAGACAAGCATCGTTGTGAATTTTTGAGTGAATCTCTTCCAAATGCTGTCATTATAAATGGTGATGCCACTGACCACAGTATGCTTTTAGAAGAAGGTCTTGCAAGAACAGATGCCTTTGTTGCACTTACAAACATGGATGAAGAAAATGTTTTTCTTTCATTATATGCAAATAAAGTAAATCCTAAATGCAGAAATATGACTAAAATGAACAAGCTTGTCCTTAATGATATCATTGAAGATCTGAATGTGGGAAACATTATCTCTCCTAAGAATATTACTGCAGAATACATTCTTCAATATGTTCGAAGTCTCAGTAATTCTTATGGAAGTAATGTTGCCGCGCTCTACAGGCTTATGGACAACCAGGTTGAAGCACTTGAATTTCAGGTAAGAGAAAAAAGTGCTGTAACTGATATACCACTTTTGGAGCTCAAATTAAAGAAAGATCTTATTGTATGCTGTATCGTAAGGGGCAATAAGGTCATAACTCCATCAGGACGCGATATGATTCAGCTTAATGATACAGTAATCGTAGTTACTACCCAGAAAGGACTTCAGGATATATCTGATATCCTTAAATAGGAAAGCGCAATATTATGAACATTTTATTAGTAAACTCAATTTTAGGGCTCGTCGTAATGCTGGAGGGGGTATTTATGCTACTTCCATGCCTTGTAGGTATATGCTATGGCGAGTGGTCCGATGTACTTATTTACTTTATTTTGTCTATATTCTGTATAATTTTTGGAACCGTTTTAAGAATAAAAAAGCCCTCTGATAATACCTTTTATGCAAAGGAGGGTTTTGTTACCGTATCTCTTAGCTGGATTATCATGAGTATTATTGGTGCTCTTCCTTTCTTTATCACAGGAGATATTCCCTGCTATGTAGATTCGCTTTTTGAGATAATCTCAGGCTTTACGACAACAGGTTCAAGTATATTAAATGATATCGAAGCTCTTTCACACTGCAACCTTTTCTGGCGAAGCTTTAGCCACTGGCTGGGTGGTATGGGTGTTCTGGTATTTATACTTGCAGTCCAGCCAATGTCAGGCGGATCGACAATGAATCTTATGAAGGCTGAAAGCCCCGGACCTACTGTTGGTAAACTGGTTCCCAAAATGCAGCAGTCGGCATTTATTTTATATGCCATATACTTCGCAATGACTATTATAGAAACCATTCTTCTGCTTTTGGGTGGAATGTCCTTTTTTGAAGCTATATGTCATGCAGTAGGTACTGCCGGAACAGGTGGATTTGGTATAAAAAATGACAGTATTGCCGGTTATTCAGTATACCTTCAAAATGTTATTACTTTATTCATGTTCCTCTTTGGTGTAAACTTTGTTTTTTATTACTATATTCTGATAAAAAATGTGAAAGAAGCTTTCAAGCTTGAAGAAGTGAAATGGTATTTTGCATTATTTATAGGTGCAGTCTTACTGATAACTGCTAACCTTACCTTTGCCGGTGGCAATTTCTTTTCAAATATGCAAAAGGTTGCTTTTCAGGTTGCTTCAATAATGACCACCACCGGTTATGCGACCGCCGACTTTGATTTATGGCCCTCATTTTCAAAAACCCTAATGGTGGGATTAATGTTTATAGGTGCCTGTGCCGGTTCAACCGGAGGCGGAATCAAGGTATCACGTATAATGATATATTTAAAACAGGTTAAAAAGGAGCTCTTTCAACAGATACATCCAAGACAGATAAATATTATTAAAATGGATAAAAAATCTATTGAACACAGCACTGTCCGTTCCTGCAATGTTTTTCTGATGTGTTACAGCTTTATTTTTGTAATATCAATATTGTTGGTAAGTCTTGACGGTTTTGATTTTACAACAAACTTTACTTCAATTGTTGCTACCATAAACAACATTGGTCCCGGTCTTAACATGGTAGGTCCAACCAAAAACTTTGCAGAATTTTCGCATTTATCAAAATTTGTGCTTATGTTTGATATGCTTGCAGGCAGACTTGAGATACTCCCAATGATGATTTTATTGCATCCAAGAACCTGGAGAAAATAGTGTGAAATCTGTATAATGTATCCATTTTTTCCACATACTAACTCCATCAACAATAGTATGAAAGAATTATCAGATTCATTTATTAGATGGAGGAAGCATATGAAAGCTACAGGTATAGTGCGCAGAATTGATGATTTGGGACGCGTGGTTATTCCTAAGGAAATCCGACGTGTCATGCGCATAAAGGAAAGTGATCCTTTGGAAATTTTTACCGACCATGAAGGTACTATTATATTAAAAAAATACTCTCCTATCGGCGAGATGGGAGATTTTGCAAAACAATATGCAGAAAGTCTTTCACAGGTGTCAGGTCATATATCACTTATTGCAGACAGAGACCAGTTTGTTGCTGCTTCCGGCAGCAATACCAAAAATATCGTAGGCAAAAATATCAGCAAAAAACTTGAGGAAAAAATGAATTCAAGAGAGACTATAAATGCCTCCAGATATGACAAAAATTTCATAACAGTCCTTGAAAATGAGCCCGAAGAGTATCAAAGTGAGGTAATAATACCAATTATAACTCAAGGCGATGTGCTTGGAGCTGTAATTCTACTTTCAACCAGAGCTGATGATAACATGAGCGAGGTCGAATTAAAGCTTGCACAATCTGCTGCTGATTTTTTAGGAAAACAGATGGAGAATTAAAAAATGGATGCGC
The DNA here is from genome assembly GCA_017424235.1 of Lachnospiraceae bacterium. Classification (GTDB taxonomy): domain Bacteria; phylum Bacillota; class Clostridia; order Lachnospirales; family Lachnospiraceae; genus COE1. Next base: position 13,173 of record JAFPAQ010000223.1, read on the forward strand.
ACACACGCATCCATTTTTTATATAAACCTATTAATATCTGCCAAAGTATCTGCAACTCCATACAACAAAGGCTTTATCTCATCGTCAGGCTGTGTAAGGTCAGGCACCATAACAGGCTTACAACCTGCTGCATAAGCTGATTTTATACCATTGGGCGAATCCTCAACTGCAATGCAGTCAGACGGATTTTCTCCTATCTGTTCACATGCATACAAATATACATCAGGAGCCGGTTTGCCATTTGCCACCTGCTTTGCACTCACTATTTTATCAAACTTGTCCTTTACCCCTATTTTAGTAAGATGTTGCAATGTAAGCTCTATCGGTGTAGCTGTTGCCACAGCTGTCTTTATCCCATTTTGCTTCAAATAATCAAGAATCTCATCAAGACCGGGCTTTTTTTCGAGACCATATTTTTTAAGTCTTTCTGCTACAAGTCCACGTCTGACTTCACGAACTGCAAAATAGTCAAAATCCTCTCCAAATATCCCCTTCATCATCTTTGCTGCCACATTTGCATCACAGCTTCTGAGCATAAGTGCATGTTCACTTCTAAAATCATAGCCAAAGCTTCTGGCTGCCTCCTGCCATGCTTCATAGTAATGCTTTTCTGTATCTATAAGGACACCGTCCATATCAAAAACTACTGCTTTTATCATCAAATTCTTCCTCCATTTGTTTTATCACAATTATATCAAAAAACAGGAGATATCTCTATAAGATATCCCCCATTTTTTGTGATTGTGAAGTTTTTTTAGAAAGGTTTGTTATAAGCTAATTAATATACTATTATTTGCAATAGCATAATGTTAGTTAATCAAAAAGCTACGCTTTTTGGAATCGGATGCGCTGGCATCCGATTTTTTTATGCAAGTTTTGCATACAGGATATCCTCCTTTGGAGTTTCCTGATTCTGCTGTATAAGATTTAACAATGTTATATAGCTTCTGATCATTTCCCTTGCAGTAGTATCATTTGCATTTGATTTGCGTGCATACTGCGTTTTAAGGAAATAAATGAAATCATCATGTTCAAGCTTTGGATTATAGCCATAAAGTATGCCATGCATCTGCGCAAGCTTCTCCAAAAGCACATACATCTCACCGGGATTGAGTGGTGAAAGTTTAATAACAGGTGAAGCCATATCTCTTAGTTTAATGACTCCTTCCTGTTCAAAGGCTGTATCTTCAAGTCTTGACTTTAACGCTCCAAAACTGAAAATACCTCTTGTCTCATCTTCCATGGCTTCCTTGGTTACACTCATAATAATGCCAAGGTGATTTGCTTTTCCCTGAAGTGCATCATTGTATATAGAAAGCAGTTTATTGTAGTTGAACTCTCTTCCAACACGACTTGGTATCTCATAAAGAGTAGCAAGCTCGTCCATACATACATACAGTCCAACATAACCTGCCTTAACAACAAAGTCAGCAAATAATTTGACAAAATCATACCAGTTTTCATCTGATACAATAAGGTTAACACCTAAATCTGTCTTTGCATCAGTCTTTGTTCTGTATTCACCACAAAGCCATCTGAGAGCTTTTTTCTGCAACTCGATATCACCTGTTCTATGTCCCTTATAATAAGCAGCTAACACTTTGCCAAAATCAAATCCGTTAACCTTCTCCTCCATAGATGATGTTATCTTATATATCTTCTGGCTCACTCTTACATCAAATGTTTCATGTCCCGGTGTCAGACCTTCATTCTGAACCACTTCATTTTCAAGTGAACTTATCCATTTATCCAAAATTAACTGCAATGCCCCATTATCAGGACATGCATTTGTTGCCATATTTCTGATCAATTCTCTATATGTGGCAAGTCCCTGTCCCTTGTTTCCCACAAGTCTTTTATCAACAGACAACTCCACATCTGTAACTACAAAGCCTTTTTCCATTACATGGTTTCTAAGTGCATGCATAAGAAAGGTTTTACCACTTCCAAACTGTCCTTCAATAAATCTGAAGGTTGCTCCTCCCTGTTCTATTATTGAAACATCCTGCAATAATGCCTGTATTTCACTTCTTCTTCCTACTGTAATATATTCAAGACCTGTACGTGGCACTACTCCACTTTTTAACGAATTAAGAACAGTAGCAGCTACTGCTCTGGATACTCCTTTATCCATACAACCCTTATCCCCTTTCAAATAAACCTATACACTAAACACAATATATATGACAATCTGCCCGAACCATCCTCCCCAGAACGGTTCGGAATTGTGTCCCCTTATTCACAATATAGCAGATTATTCATCAGATTTTAAAATACCTTGAGCTGTTCTGTTATGAAATCAGCATCCTGTCGAATTTTATTCAGATTCTCGAGACTAAATTCAAAATTAAGCTCATCCTCTCTCTTCCGGTCATCCTTATCAATTCTTTCAAAGGCTTTTTCTATCATTATAATTCGTTTCTGTAATCTGAGAGTTGCAAGAATCCTTGCGTGTATCTGTTCTGTACTCTTGCCTGCATCCTCTTCGAAATCAAGAATCTCAATCATTCTTTCAGTATCAAATTTGTAAAATTCTGTTGTACAATACTTTCCTGTTTTACCCTCACCAACCGGTATAAATGTGCCCATTGATAACTCATCTTCACATATATATACCATGACTATTGGTCGCTGAAGCAATCCTGCAAAAACTTCTGTCATAAGCTCAGGAGAAATCTTTCTTCTCATCTGCACTTCAAAAACTGAAATTCCCTTCTGTCTTAACAAGGTCATCATATCCATTCTTTCCATGGAATCAACTATATGATAACTCCAGGTTATACTCTCTATCTCTTCTTCGAAAATTCTGCGACACTTGGAGTTTCCAATCTTATCAAATAACACCTCAAGTGGCATACCCTTATCTACCTTAAACTGTCTTGGTATGTTATACTTCCCTTCATTCATAATTTCCCTCTCACAAACACATAAATAAAATTTATAAGTAATTATTTTATAACTACTTATGTAAATCACTTTTCATAGTGATTATAATACTTTTTTTCTGAAATTTCCATATATTTGTGTGCATTATTTGATTTTCGTCATAATTGCCATATATTTATGCATTTTAATTTATTAAAAAAAGGAAAATATGTGTATTTTGACATATCTTCCTCTTTTTCTTATAATAATCTGTTAATTTGACTGTTAGCCTTTATATTTTATTGTTTTTTCAAGTATCTCAACCTTACGTGTTTTCAGCATATGACCAATCGCACGCTTAAACTCATTCTTACTCATTCCGGTTGCACTTTTTATGATTTCAGGTGCCGCTTTATCAGTAAATGGTAATTCTCCACCATTTTTATCAAAAAGCTCTATCAGCTTTTGTGCATCCTTCTCAATCTGTATATATGCCTTCTCGCGTATACTAAGATCGATTTTTCCATCTTCTCTTACAGCAGTTATTCTTCCTTCGACAACATCACCAACATTGACTTTTCCAACAAGCTCACGCTTGGGAATAAGTGCAGAAAATCTGTCATCTACTGCTGCAAATGCGCCAAACTGCTCACTTATCTGATAAATTCTTGCAGTTACTCTGTCATCCTTTTGATAATCACTGTTTTTGTCAAGATATTCATATACCTTCATTGTAGCTGCAAGTCTCTTACTCTTATCCACATAGATTGCAACCAGAACATCTTCTCCCTCTTTTACAGGCTTGGTCTGCTCCTTATAAGGAAGAAGAATATCCTTCTCAAGCCCCCAGTTAAGAAATGCTCCTACAGGCGTTACCTGTGAAACCTTAAGCACTCCGACCTCACCTGCTGAAATAACCGGAGTATTTGTTGTAGCAATTATTCTGTCCTTTGAATCCTTGTATAAAAATACTTCTATTGTATCTCCAACATTGACCCCCTCCGGAATCTGCTTTTTAGGAAGAAGTACTCTGTCTTCCATCGCTGTCTCCATAGAGTCACCAAGATATACACCAAAATCAACAGTCTTTACTACTACTAATTCCTGTTTCCTACCTAACTTAAATCTGCTGTTAAACTCCGGATTTCTGATTTCTTCACGTCTGTCATTACTTCTTGTGAAGCCTCTTCCATTTCGTCTGTCATTATTTTTGTATCCGTTTCTGTCCCCGGTATTATTTTCTCTGCCATTCTTTCTGTAACCTGACTTATAATCCCTGCTTTTTTCATCTTCTGAATCTGAATTCCATCTTGCAGAGTATTTACTTTCAATACTGTTATCTTTTCTCTTTTCAAAATTTTCTGGTTTTTCCGAATTATACATACTTTCCTCATTTCTGGTTTTACATTTAGCATTGTGCGACAATCTATAAAATGATGTCAGAACCAAAAGCCCCTAATTATTATACCTTATAACAAATGCTAAAACAATATCATAACTAATTATTACCATATATCTCATAATATCCTGAGACAAGTTCTACCTCTTTATATCCATGATAACTGTTTTCATTTAGTATTAATGTTGCTGTAGTATTAGCAGGGATTTTGACACTATACACTACATCCCCGTCTTTTATTTCCCAGCTGCTTTCAATTATTCCATATACACTTTCATAACTGCCCTTCGCCCATGTCAGATTGCCACCAACCCGTGGTTCAATAAAAATATGCTTATATCCCGGATTATACTCGTCTGTTCTTATTCCTGTCACATCACTGTAAATCCATTCTCCAACAGAGCCCAGTGCATAATGGTTGAGTGAACCATTGATTTTATACTTACCATCCTCCATATCCAAAAAGGTCGTCCATCCTTCCGTTATAGTGGTTGCTCCATGTGAAAACATATAATTCCATGAAGGAAAAGTATCACAATCAATCATCTTATAAGCTGTATCCACATATCCATATCTGCAAAGAATTGGCAATAAATATTTTGTAGCTATATAACCTGTTGTAACATGATAATCATTTGCTTTTGTTGACTGTTCAAGCTTTTGCGCCCCCGACAAATCAAGTTCCTTCTGGTACAAACCAAATGCCAGAGGTATTACATATTCTGACTGAAACCATTCTCCAACCGAACCATCTTCATTAATATATGTATCCTGCCATACTTTTTTGTACTTTTCAAATTCATCAGTATAAAACTGCTTATTATCATCTTGACCAATCACACCACTCATCTTTGCCAAAAGCTCAATAACGTGTGCAGTCTGTGCTGAATTGCACATGGTTATATCCATAGTTGAAGTCGCATTGTGATCACCATATCCATCATGCACTCTTAAATAGTTATCGCTTGAAGCTATAAGATAATCAGCATATTTGCACATACTTTCATAATTTTCATAGATTATACCTGTATCTCCATATTGCTGATACAAATCCCACACTATACCTACTCCTGCATCGCCCCAGCCATTATTTCCACCGGTTGTATCTCTAAAATAAGCAATGTCAGAATAAGAACCGTCTTCATTTTGTGCTATGCGCAATGCATTTAAAAATTCTCTGTAAAAATTATATACATCATAATTATACGTGGCTGTCCTTGCAAAGGTCTGGGCATCTCCGGTCCAGCCAAGCCTCTCATCTCTTTGCGGACAGTCAGAAGGCAGACTGACAAAATTGCTTAACTGTGTCCAAAATATACTGTTATATAATCTGTTAAGCTTTGCGTCTGAACATTCAAAATATCCTGTTCTTTTGTTATCAGAAGACAATACAATTGCTGATATTTCCTCATCTGTCAAGGCGTAATCAAGCCCGGAAATCTGCACATATCTAAATCCCCTGCAAACAAGACTAGGCTCAAAATATTCATTTTCTTCACCTTTACAGACATAATAATCTGTATTGTCTGCTGTATACAGATTCTGAGTCCATATCGCACCTTCAACATCATCTTTACATTCCAGATTTTCTGTATTCAGGGCTTCTGCATACCTGAAGGTAATTACCTGTCCCTTTTCTCCACGAAGCTCTACACCGCAAAATCCACTAAAATTTTGTCCAAAATCATATACATAGCTTCCATCTTCCATTTGTGTGGTACTTACAGGCTTTAATTTATTCAGACACCTTACAGGTGGTCTTTCAGATGCTTTTATCTTTATATCCCTTTGCTTTATATCATTTAAAATATGAGCTTTTTTAGTCCACACATAATCTTGTGGTATCTCCATGTTTGCATCATAATATTCACCCCAGAAATAATCATCTCTTAGTACCGGGCCTTCACATACATCCCATTCTTCATCAGTAACATAGATATCATATTGACCTTTACTGTCAAAAAGCTTTATTAATGCACTTATTGCAAGCTGCTCGCCCCATCTGCCTTTAGCCCTGTCATAGTGACCATGTGCCAGTGTAATTCTTATCTCATTTTCTCCATTTACAAGATATTCATTCAATTCATATGCCCTATAATATACTTCTTTATCATAACAGCTTATTCCCGGTGCAAAGTATTCATTACCAACCTTTCTTCCATTTAATGATATCTCATATTCACCTAAAGCAGCCACATAAATAAGTGCTCTTTTATATCTGCTTTTATCATCAATGTTAATATTTTTTCTAAATACAGGTGCAGGATTTTCTATACCCGGTGTCAAAATCACTCCTGAGTCGGCATTTGCTTTTCCGTTTACCGTCTTTAAATAGAAGGGTGAGAATATCGTATCATCAATATTTTCAAAATCCTCTGAATATATGACTTCTCCATTTTCATCCCTTATATCAATATCATCATAAATACCATAAAAGGCTCCTCTATCTGTCCAAAAACCTATCTGTCCCACAGCTTTTGATCTATATACATCTGTTTCTGCAATCTGTTCTTCATCCAAATAGGTTGTGACATGTGTGTTTTCCACATTTATGCATACACTATGCTCTTTATTAATAAAATCTTCTTTATTAAATCCTGCACTTTCCAAAGGATATCTTATCTCATCAAACTGATCTTCATATACGTATCTTGAAGTAACAAGCTCAACAATATCTCCTCTGGTATCAAAAGCCCACACATAATATTCTCCATAACAATTGCTGTCTGCCCCCCATACAAATCCTGAATAGCTCTCATCAAGACTGGTTTTATATGATATGGTATAACTGTTATTTTGATTTTGTTCTTCTATTGTCTGCTCTCGAGGCAGATATATCCACTTTGCGTTGTCCCACTCAGACTGGCTTAAGCCCGTAGTAAAGCTGTTATCAGTATTACTGTTTATTACTTTATTGTCCTTGTCCCATACATTTACTTTCCAAAAATATTGTTTACCATTTTCAAGCTCAGGTCCTTCATATTCAATTCCTACCGAAATGTCAGAATCTATTTTCCCGGAATCCCATATATACCTTTTATCCTTTAAATTCTCTGCATTATCTGCAACTAATATTTCATATGCAGTCTGACACTGCCCCTGAATATCTGATTCCATTCTCCAGCTAAATACAGGAATATTTTCTATTGCAATAGGATTATTCATATAATTAACTCTCAAATCAGTAATCTGAGTAATATCCACATTACTTTGTCTATTGATTCTGTGCTTAAAAGTCAGCACAATACCGGTAATAATTATCAGAACAGCTATTGATAATATTAATATTTTTACTTTTGTCCTATCTTTATACATCCTTTTCATCACCTGTAATTTCTAAAAAACGGTGTAGATAAAATCCACACCGTTGAAAAAATAATAGTTTACTATATAAATTAATCTATTAATCCTATTTAGCTGCTTTTGTCATAAATACCTTACGGATGCAGTCAACAGGAATCATTGTAACTGCAAGAAGCACAACTGCAATCCATCCCATAATGCCAAATGGTGTACAGCTGAACATATTACCAATCCACTCAAATGGTGCTAATGGAATAATCGCTGCATTAACAATTACAAACTGAATAGCCATGATTGCCAGCATAACCTTGATAAAATTAGGGTTCTCATTAAGTCCCTTAAAGATACCAAATCTCTCATCACGTACATTAAATCCATTGAATAATGCTGCAACGATGAAAAGTACAAAGTATCCTGTTAAATGCTGCTCTTCAGTAACAAATAAGTTAACAAATACATCTAACTTAAGGTAAGCAAAGCTTACAAGTGTAAGCCATAATCCCATGATAACAATCTGTGTCATCATCTTCTTACTTACAATACTCTCATCACGACGTCTTGGTGGCTCACTTAAGTATTCCTTAAGTGCAGGCTCATTACCAAGCATGATAGCACACAGACTATCCATTACAAGGTTAACGAAAAGTAAATGTGTTACCTTAAGTGGCTCTTCAACTCCAAGGAAAGGAGATAATGCACTTACAATAACCGCTGTAACGTTGATTACAAGCTGGAATTTACAGAACTTCAAAATATTGTGATATATTGTTCTACCATACCAGATAGCATCCTTGATTGACTTGAAGTTATCATCAAGAATAACGATCTTACCTGCTTCCTTGGCAGCCTCAGTACCACTACCCATTGCAAAACCTACGTCAGCTCTCTTAAGTGCAGGTGAGTCGTTAACGCCGTCACCTGTCATACCTACAACAAGATTCATTTCCTGACACAGACGAACCATTCTTGACTTGTCTGTTGGAAGTGCTCTTGCAATAACTCTGATATTAGGAATGATCTTCTTAACCTCCTCATCTGACATCTCATTTAACTGAGCTGATGAAAGAGCTACATCTGAGCTTTCTTTTAAAAGTCCTGCATCCTTTGCAATGGCAATAGCTGTCTCAAGACGGTCTCCTGTGATCATTACTACCTGGATACCTGCATGCTGTACCTGTTCGATAGCTTCTTTAGCTTCCGGACGAACATCATCTCTGATACCTACAAGACCAATGATAACCAGGTCATCATTAATCTGATTTTCAACTAAATCTTTTTCAGAATATCCAAATGCAAGAACTCGCATTGCCTTAGCTGCAAGCTCATCGATCTTTCTGTCTAATACAGGTCTGTCAATAGTCTTGATTTCTCCATTTGCATCAAGATACTTTGTAGCCTTGTCAAGAAGTCTCTCAGGAGCACCCTTGTAGAAAGTTTTTCCTGTACTTGGTACCTGAGCCTGACTGAACTTGTTAGAAGAGTTAAATCCCTGTGATTGTGATACTACACATGACTTATCTGCTTCAAAAGCTCTGAAAGTCTCTTCACCCATGAATTTCATCATAGCCTGGTCTGTAGCATTACCACCGATTACTCTGTGCTCTCCGTCAAACATAGACTGTGTATTCTTACCGATAGCCATATCAACAAGACCCTTTACCTTGCTATGCTTGCTAAGTTCACTGATAGGAATCGAATTACCATCTGCTGTAAAGAAATCTACAACTTCAAGCATACCCTTTGTGATTGTACCTGTTTTATCACTGAAAAGAATATTAAGAGAACCTGCTGTCTCAATACCTTCTGCTTTTCTTACTAATACGTTATGGTCAAGCATCTTACTTGTATTCTGCATAAGTACAAGAGAAATCATAAGTGGTAATCCCTCCGGAACCGCACAAACAATAATAACTACAGCAAGTGAAACTGCATCAACCACGTTCATAATAATATCGCCGATGTCCTGTGAAAAATATGCAGACATTCCGCCATATTCGATAATTGAATGTGTAAGAAAAAATACAGCAATAACAATAGCTCCGATATAACCAAAGGTTGAAATCTGTTTTGCAAGCTTTGCAAGCTTAACCTTAAGTGGCGAATCAGGCTCATCCTCCTGCATTTCCTCAGCCATCTTACCCATCATGGTAGCAATTCCGACTTTTCTTACATCAAGGATACCTTCACCATCGAACACAACAGCACCTCTGAAAAGTGAGTGCTTGTCCACGAATGTATCACCTGTGATATTGTCAGCTAACTGAAAGCTCTCAGGTGCTTCTGTTTTCTTACACTCTTCTGCTTCACCGTTAAGTGCAGAGTTATCAACACTCAAATGTCCCTGTACAAGAACACCGTCGGCCGGTATCTTATTACCTGACTGTAAGAGCACCTTGTCCCCTACAACGACATCATCTACATCGATTACAGTAATTATACCATTACGATATACCTTACATTCATCTTTCTTTGTGTTATCCTTCAACTCACGATACTTTGTATCACTTGCCACACCGGTCTTTGCTGATACAACAGCAACTACAAGAACTGCTACTATTGTTCCAAGTGGCTCATAAATCTCAGCATATCCAAAGAAGAACATAACAATCATAAGTGCTGCAATAACAAGAAGAATCTTAATCATTGGATCACTGAAGGTCTCTTTGAATTCCTGCCAAAAAGTTGTCGGTTCTGAGTCAGGAATAGCATTTGAACCATGCTTCTGACGTGATTCCAGAACCTCTTTGTCTGTTAATCCATTCAAGTTCATTATTTTTTACCCCATTCTTAAATACTAAGGTCATGCATCTGCACAGCCTTATTTACATAATACGAGCCGCCTTCAATAAAGTCAACATAAATATGACCTAAAGCGGCTCGTTTTGTTATTATGTGATGTTAAAACCTCTTTATAAGCTCATTAATGCCTGCATCCGTAGTACCCTGACCAACTGCGTTGAACTTCCATTCAGAACCATGTCTGTACACTTCTCCAAATATCATTGCTGTCATATTTGAATAGTCATCTGTAAGATTATATCTGCAAAGCTCTTTTCCACTCTTTCCATCCATAATTCTGATATACGCGTTCTTTATCATTCCAAAGTGCTGTCTTCTCTGCTCACACTGATAAATATTTACAACTATCGCAATTCTGTCATAATCTGCAGGTACATTCTGAAGGTCAACAAATATCTGTTCATCATCACCATCGCCTTCTCCTGTAAGGTTATCGCCCATATGTCTTACAGCTCCTGACATATGAGTAAGATTTCCAAAATAAACGACATCCTCTTTTCTTGCCACCTTACCATTTGTAAGCAAAAATGCAGATGCATCACAGTCAATAGGTTCAGGCTTTGGAGAAAAAAGTCCTCTCTTTCTCTCTGCCTCATCCCATCCAAGTGCCACCATCACACTTGTAAGTCCTGCATTTTCCTTTGTAAGACTTACCTTCTGTCCTTTTTGTAAACTTACTGACATATCTATACCATGCCCTTTCCATTCAAGTTATATTTTAAACTGACGTAACTGACAAGCTTATTAATTAGCCTACCTCAACACCATAGTTTGCGCAAAGTGCTGCAAGTCCGCCCTGATATCCGCTTCCAATTGCATTGAATTTCCACTCTTCACCATTTCTGTATACTTCACCAAATACAACAGCTGTTTCGATTGAGAAGTCTTCACCAAGGTCATATCTAAGTAATTCCTCACCGTTTTCTTCATTGTAAATACGGATAAATGCATTGCTTACCTGTCCGAAATTCTGATGTCTCTTTTCAGCTTCATAAATTGTACATGTAAATGCTATTCTTGTTACTGTAGGTGGTACAAGTGAAAGGTCAATCTTAATCTGTTCATCATCACCGTCTCCGGCTCCTGTAAGATTATCTCCCATATGTGCAACACTTCCTGATTTATGGCTAAGATTTCCATAAAATACAAAATCATCTGAGCTTGCTACTTTTCCGGCATCTGTAAGAAGAAATGCTGCTGTATCAAGGTCAAAATCTCCACCTGTATCAAATGCATTTACATCCCATCCAAGACCTACTACAACCTTCTTGAGCCCCGGATTTCCCTTTGTTAAACTTACTTTCTGTCCTTTTTGTAAACTTACTGGCATAATTTTACCTCCATATACTTTCTCTAAATACTATGCTACTTCTATTCCATAATGACCACACAATGCTGCAAGTCCGCCCTGGAAACCACTTCCGATTGCGTTGAATTTCCACTCTCCGTTATGACGATATAATTCACCTACTACTACAGCAGTTTCAATTGAGAAATCTTCTCCAAGATCATATCTTATTATCTCATTTCCGGTTGTGTCATCAACGATTCTGATAAATGCGTTTGATACCTGTCCAAAATTCTGACGTCTGACATCTGAATCATAAATTGTAACTGTGAATGCTATTCTTGATACATTTGCAGGAACCTGAGACATATCTACAAAGATCTGTTCATCATCACCTTCACCGGAGCCTGTAAGGTTATCTCCCATATGCTTTACACAGCCTGTATGGTGTTCAAGATTACCATAAAAAATGAATTCCTTCTCTGTTGGACATTTTCCATTCTCTCCAAGCATGAACGCTGCTGCATCAAGGTCAAAATCTGCTCCCGAATCAAATGCATTTACGTCCCATCCAAGACCTACCATGATTTTTGTAAGACTTGGGTTTCCTTTTGTAAGATCTACCTTCTGTCCTTTTTGTAAACTAATTGCCATATTTATATCCTCCTTAAATAAAAAGAATTGTACCTGTTCACACCACTATTTTGTGATTTCTATTTTGCAATTTCTATTTTCTTATACTGTCAGGGTTCGGCATATGATAAAGTCTGTTAAACTCAGCCTTGATATTTTCAAGTCTTGCCTGATCCTCAATACGCTTCTGATGTGCATCCTGCTGGATACGTCTTGTCTCTTCAATACCGGTTACAATAGTTCTCCAGGTTGTTTCAAGAGTTTCTATCTTAATTGAGCTTCCTGATGCAAGCTGTGCAGTCATCTTAGACTGTTCAACTGTATTTCTTGCATTCTTTATAAGCATCTCATTTGTCTTCTCATCAAGTGCAGACAAAGCCTCTGCCTGAACTCTCTGACGCTTAAGCATTATAGCCTGTGCAAGAGCCTGCTTAAATACAGGTAAAGTGATGATAAATGCAGAATTTATCTTTCTTACAAGATTCATATTACTGAATTCCATTGTCTTGATCATCGGAATAGACTGCATTGCAACACTTTCTGCTGTTCTTAAATCCTGTGTTCTCTGCTCAAGCATTGAAAGCGCCTGCTGTAAACTCTGAAGCTCAAACTGTATTGAATTATCACCTGTAGCCTGCATATCCTGCTCTCTTTGGGAAATATATGCTTCTAGTTCTCTACAGCCCTGTTCACCTGCAAGTATGTATTTGACAAGTTCATGATAATAGCCTACATTTGCCTCAAAAAGAGTTTCAAGCTTGCGATTTGACTCTTTTATTTCAGATTCATATTTCTTAAGCTCTACATATATCTTGTCTACTTCCTGTCCCATTGTATGGTACTTGTCAAGAATCTTTTCAATCTGTTTTGTAAGCTTTCCAAAAAGCTTGTTAAACATACCCGGATTTTCTTTTATCTCATCAATATCAAACTGATCCATTATCTTTGCAAGAGTTTTTAATAACTCTCCTGAATCATTTATCTGTGACATGTTCATACTGTTAAGTACTACGTCGGAAGCCTTTGATATATTTTCGGCTACCTCTCCACCAAATGTAACGATTGTCTCAAGGTTATAAACCTCAATCTGGCTTGCAATGTTGTCTACCTCCTGTGAACCCACAAGAGTCTCAGTCATCTGCTTTCTGTCATCAACAATGCTGTACTCCTCAACAACAGCCACCTCATTTTTTTGCTCAACATCTACCACTGTCTGTGGCATTGAAGCTGCCATAGCTTCAGGTTTCTTAAAATCTAAGCCCATCTCAATATTACTCCTTTTCTATATTTATATACTAATACTTATTTCTGCCAAACAAAACATCAACAAAAGAACGCTTAGTTCCCTGTGGTACCAGCATCGAATCTGCTATCTTCACATCATACTTATATTCGCCAATCTGATGCTCCTCCATTATCATGCGGTTAAAATATTTCTCCACATTCTGATATCCTGTCGGTATAAAGAAAAGTATATCAAATCCCACCAGATTTAAAAATGCTATAAGAATAGAATCCTCAAGAGTTATCATTCTTTCAGTAGTATTTATATAAATCAATTTTGGATTTGTCTTTGTAAAATCAAACTTTTGAATAAGTCGTACCACATCCATATTCATATTTAATATGGTTGAGACAATTGTATATTCGGTACCGTTTTCAAAAGTTCCTTTTATATTTCTGCTATCTATAAGAAGCTGCAGCTTATCTAAAATGTAGTCCTGCATCTCCTCACGCAAAAATCCATACTGATAATCTCTGCAATTCTTAATGGCACTTTTTTGTACCTTTCCATTCTTGAAAAAGTCTGTAGCATGCTGCTTCATAGGATTAGGTGCCATATTCTTAATATAATCTTTATCATTTATCACTATCGTATCTGCAGTTATCAGATCCCTTATTCCATTTGTATATGACTTGGAAGCAGTCATATTCACACCGGAAATCTTTGCAAATATAACAGGAATCGTGACAACATTATTTGAAGTGTCAAAATTCGGTCTGTACTTAAGCTCCTGCTTCCAAAGCAGCTCTATTTCCTCATACATGGTCTGAAGAGAAATAATATTAGCTTTGCCAAACTGTTGGTTTCTATACATTCCCGTATCCTGATACATTATTGAGTCAAGCTCTCTCTCAGCATGATATGCAACTGTACCCATGTGCAAATCTGTCGATTCTCTTGGATAACGGCTGACTTCAAGACTTGTATCATATTTTTTGTTAAAAAGGAATTTATCTTCAAGTACGCTTTTTACATTAAGATTTGGAGCAAACACCACTACATCAACAGGCATTCTTGATAACAGCCTTATAAACAAAGCTTCATTATCAGTCTGAACTGCTCCCATCATCATAAATACCGATATCTCTGTACTCTTCCAGCTTCCAAAAAGCTCTGAATAATATCTCTTAAGCCAGCAGAGTATATTTACTGCCTTTCCAACAAGCTTGTTTATATTCATGCCATCCAGTTTAGACTGCTCCAGCATCAGGTCAACAAAAGCCTTGTTTGCCAGTCGCTTTAATTCAGCATTTGAAATAAATGACAGATTTGCACAAAGATCGAGTATCATCTGGTCATATTTTTGATAGTTCTTTCTATTTATAGTATTTATCTCATCAGGTGTTGGCTTTTGAATATCGCCATCCTGAATAACTACTTTTCTCTTATTGTTTTTTAATGAAAGCTGTAACTGATACAGGTCATTTAAATAAGTAAGCTTATCCTCAACACCTTCTAATAGGAAGAAACAGTTGTAAAAGCAATTAGGATCTGTACCTCTTTGCTGAACAGGAGTCTGAATATTTTCAAGCACCTTTGTATTTATCCATGCATTTGTACAATTCACAGTCTGGGGCTTGGCTCCATACAATCTTTCATTGTTAAATGCTTCCTGTATTTCATTTACTATTGCCCTGATATTGAAATCTTTAGGAAATTCATTTAAGCTTTTTCCTGCCGGAGTATAACTTTCAGATAAAACAGAGGTCGGGTCAAGCTTAAGATAATCTGTATCTCCATTATATTGAAGCATGACCACATCACAGCCTGCATTTGATAAAATAGATATAAGCTTCAATTCATAATTACTTATTGAGCCCTCATACAGTATCTTGGGCACTGCATTTGCCCCCAGCTGATTTACCACTCTCTCAAATTTATAATAAAGCCAGCACATATATTTTATATATGCATTTTTTATCATTGCTTCATTTTTACCCTGTCTTTGCATATCCAAAAGATTCTGCAATATAGATCCGGCAACACTTTCTCTTTGATAGTCATTCATTCGCGGAAGCCATTTTTTTAGACTTGCATTTATAAATGGCATATTCATCTCAAAGGCTTTACCCATGTTCTCTTCATAATATTCCAGATTTTTTTCATCCGGATTGGGTATTTTTCCTTCTATTACTACTCCGGTACGCCTTGCCTGTTCATAATATTTTCGGATAAAGTCATGTATATCCTTATCATATCCATTAATTCTGTAAAAAAATACACCCTTTTCCTTACGATTACAAAGCTCTAAAAAGTAATCGTCAAGACTCTGCAACCTTTTGTGTTCAAACATATTCTACCTCAATTCTGTGACATCAACACAACAAATAATATAACAGATATTTCCAAATCATCTTAAAGCAAGATTAAAATAAGATTAAAAATAAATTAATCAATTACGTGTTAGATAATAATTATGTCTATGCTTATCGTGCATTGTTGATGCCATTAAATGCATTATACTGTAATTTGTCTGAAATTTCAACAAGAATAGATATAGAGTCGAATAGTTTTATGTAAATTTAATAATTAAATTTACATAAAAAAATCAGTAGCAACTAAACTACTGATTTAAAGAGCAGCGCTACAAGGATTCGAACCTTGAAAATGACGGAGTCAGAGTCCGTTGCCTTACCGTTTGGCGATAGCGCTTTATTTATTTGTCTGTGCTGTGTTGTCCTCAGCACATGTATTAATATACACCAGGTTTTTAAAAAATGCAAGTACTTTTTTTACTTTTTTCAAAACTTTTTTCAAAAAAATTTTTAATCCATTTTTCAGGGGCTTTAAAAGCCCCTAAAACTAATATAAAATCTGCATATCCTTAAGAATAAGATTTGTGTACTTTATCATAAGCTCTGCTTCCTTTTCCACAAGTCCATTTTTCTTATATCTGAGAATAAAGCAAGGAGTACCCTTGGGGTCAAACTCAAGCACCTTCTGATATTTCTGCATTAACTTTGGAATATTTTCAACTATTACAGGTGCATAAGGCTCCATATAAAAGGTCACAATTCCTGCTTTTCCTTTTATTTCTGTCACATAGCATTTATGTGCATTCACCCTGATAAGGGATATCCTTATAAGATTTTCAACAGATTTTGGAATACTTCCAAATCTGTCTTTTAGCTCTTTTCTCATATCATCGCACTCAGCGTCATTTTCAAGGCATGCTATACGCTTGTAAATATCCAGCTTTTGTACTTCATTCACAATATATTCAGGCGGAATGAAAGCATCTACATCCATATCAATGGTGGTTGTAAAATCTTCATCTACCCGTTTAGTGCCTTTAAGAGTCTTGACGGCTTCATTTAACATTTTACAGTAAAGATCATAACCAACCGCTTCCATATGACCATGCTGTCTCTCTCCCAAAAGATTGCCTGCACCACGTATTTCAAGGTCACGCATCGCTATCTTAAATCCGCTTCCAAGATCAGTAAATTCTTTTATAGCCTGAAGCCTCTTCTCCGCAACTTCCTTTAAAAGCTTATCCTTTTTGTACATCAGAAATGCATAAGAGGTACGGTTTGAACGTCCTACACGTCCCCTTAGCTGGTAAAGCTGGGACAATCCCATATTGTCAGAATCATGAATTATCATGGTGTTTACATTTGATATATCAAGTCCTGTCTCTATAATGGTGGTTGCTACAAGTACATCTATCTCTCCATTTATAAAGCTGAACATTATTTTTTCAAGCTCATGCTCCTTCATCTGTCCATGTGCAAATGCCACATTAGCCTCAGGCACAAGATTAGCCAGTCTGTTTGTAATGTCACTTATATTATTCACACGATTATAGACATAATAGACCTGACCTTTTCTCGAAAGCTCTCTTATTATAGCTTCTCTTATCATCTCTTCATTGTATTCCATGACATAGGTCTGAATAGGCTGTCTTTCATTTGGTGCCTCTTCAAGCACACTCATATCACGTATTCCCACCAGACTCATATGCAGGGTTCTTGGAATCGGAGTAGCTGTAAGTGTAAGTACATCCACATCTTCTTTTACCTGCTTTATCTTTTCCTTATGACGTACTCCAAATCTCTGCTCCTCGTCTATTATAAGAAGTCCCAAGTCCTTATATTGGATATCATCAGATAAAAGCCTGTGTGTACCTACTACAATATCTACCATTCCCTTGCGAAGGTCTTCTATTGTTTTTTTCTGCTGTCCTGCTGTCCTAAAGCGCGAAAGCATATCAACCCTGACTGGAAAATCCTTCATTCTCTGTACAAAGGTATTGTAATGTTGCTGTGCAAGAATAGTAGTAGGAACCAGATATGCCACCTGTTTGCCGTCCTGAACTGCCTTAAAAGCAGCCCTTATTGCAATCTCTGTCTTGCCATATCCTACATCGCCACAGACAAGTCTGTCCATAATGCGTGGACTTTCCATATCATTTTTGGTAGCTTCAATCGCAAGCAGCTGATCGCCTGTCTCTTCAAACGGAAACATCTCCTCGAACTCCTGCTGCCATACAGTATCCTTACTGAATACAAATCCCTGCTTTTGCTGACGAATGGCATAAAGCTCTACCAGATCCTTTGCCACCTCATTTACTGCTGATTTTACCTTTGATTTGGTCTTTGACCATTCCTGTGTACCAAGCTTATTAAGCTTTGGCTTTTTGGCTGCATCAGCAGAAGCATATTTCTGGATAACATCAAGTCCTGTTGCAAGAATATAAAGATTTCCTCCATCTCTGTATCCAATCTTTATATAATCCCTTACTACCTTATCTACCTCTATCTTCTCGATTCCAAGATAAACGCCAAGCCCATGGTCTTCATGTACAACATAATCTCCAACCTTAAGGTCTTCAAAATTGCTGATTCGTGTACCGCCACCGTCAAACTTCTTCTTTTTCTTCTTATTATGCTGCTTTCCAAATATGTCAGTTTCAGCTATTACCACCAGCTTAAGAAGAGGATACTCAAATCCCTTCTGAACCTGACCATGAAAGGTCATAACCTCTCCAGCCTGTAACGCCCTTTCAGTATCTTCAGTGTAAAAAGCAGTAAGCCCTTCATCCATCAAATCATATGCAAGACGCTTTGCTCTGGTTGCAGAGGCAGACAAAAGCACCACTCTGTATCCATTTTTCTTAAAGCTCTTAAGATCCTTTACCAGTTCTGCAAAACTGTTATTATATGAAACAATATTTCTTGAACTTATAGAAAAGCGTTTTTCAAAGCCTATCGCAAATCCCTTAAAGTCCATTGTGGAAAGTGCAAAAATCCTCTCTCCTTCAAGTCTTGCCATAGTATGCCTGACACCAAAGAGTATATCCATCTGTTTTGGAAGTATATATCCTTTCTGAGCACGATTAGACATACTTTCACGAAATTCAAGCTCAACTGCGTTTGCATGCTCCGTTATTCTTGCAGGCTCATCTATATAAAAGCAACAGTTCTGCCCCTTAAAAAAATCAATAAATGACATGGTGTTTTCATAAAAATATCCAATATAGCTTTCCAGATTGATATAATTCTGAAATGAAATAACCTGTTCCTTTAATTCTTCCACCGCTGTTTCAAGTCTGTGTGCCTCTTCAGGCATTGTATTTTCCCTGAAAAATGCAGCTCTCTCCTTGCAGTCCTTATCAATTTTCCTAAGTCCGTCTTCAAGTTCGTCTCTTGTGACCAGTATCTCAGTAGCAGGATAAATTGACACCTGTGTCATATTTTCCTCAATTGAGCGCTGACTGAGCACATCAAAGCTTCGAATAGACTCTATCTCGTCACCCCAGAGTTCTATACGTACAGGATTATCAAGTGTCAGGTCATAAATATCAACAATACCACCTCTTATGGAAAATTGTCCCGGAGCTTCAACCTGATAATTTTTTTCATAGCCCATATTTACAAGCTTCTGTGCCAGTGCTTTTTCATCTATTACAGAATCTCTGGAGATATGAAGCACATTATTTTCGATAACAGACAACGGCACACTATGTGCCATTAACGCCGAAAAAGTCGTAACTATTGTAAGCTGCGACTTTGCCTCATGCGTATAAAAATGTTCAAGAATCCTTCTTTGAACCTCTATTCTGTCTTTTGTAAGCTGATTGCTGTGTATATCTGCCTGATAAAAAATCAGGTCTTTTGCAGGATAATAATAAGTGTCCTTACAATATAACCGGCAGTCCTGTACAATTTCACGCGCCTTAATATCACTGTAAGTAATTATTATCTTTACATCATATCTGTCTCCATCAAGACCAAAAACTGCATGAACCTTCTGTGAATCCACACAGCCACTTAAGCTCACCTTGCCCCCATCACAGGCAAGGGCTTTTGCCATTTCTTCATATTCCCCTAATTCTTTAAAGGGTGCAAGTAATGCATTCATTATATGCCTCTCATTCCTAAGCTGTTAATCCCTATTTTTTACTTCCATTGTATTCATTCATCGCAGCATCAACCTGATCAGTTATCATCAGGTTCACTGCACCATCTACATCTTTTAAGCTGGTGTTCATAATATCAAGCTCTTCTTTGCCAAAATGCCCCAAAACATAATCAGCAAGATCATATCCCTTAGGCTTTTCTCCAACCCCGATTTTTATTCTGTTAAAATTATCATGCCCCAGATGTGCGATGATATTTTTTATGCCGTTGTGACCGCCTGCACTTCCTTTTTTCCTGATTCGAAGCTTGCCTACTTCAAGACTTATATCATCATATATCACAATAAGCTCACAAGTTTCATCTACCTTATAATAATCCACAGCTGCCCTTATTGCTTCTCCGCTGAGATTCATATAGGTTAATGGCTTCATAAGTATTACTTTTGTACCGTTTATCATGCCTTTACCAAGTATTGCCTTATGCTTTACTTCACTTACATTTATATTATATGTGTCAGCCAGTGCATCTATTGCCATAAATCCAATATTATGCCTTGTATTCTCATATTCTTTTGTGGGATTTCCCAAACCTGCTATAATATACATTTTTTCATCCTCTATCCTGTCTTGCTTTGACAGTCCTAATATTTTCTTTAATATTTTTAACATCCTTCACTCAAATCTGGTGTCTGACAACAGCATATTCATCGCCATTTCTATAGTAAGGACAGCTCTTGTAATGTCCCTCCATCAGACGTACCATATCATCCTCATCCATATCTACTTCACAATAATAACATTCATCTTCTTCATCGTATACATTATATGCACACATATCACAATTTGAATATTCCACACTCTTTGCCATATTAATAACCTTTCGTGAAATCTTTTTTTCCTTATTCTATCAAAGTAAATCATCACATGCAATATATAAAAAACAGAGCACCCGAAAGACTTACAGCTTCCAAATGCCCTGCTTACCCACATTATCTTATTCTATTTTTTAGACTGTCTCGTCCGGCTCTAAAAGTGCTTTCTCATAAGCTTCAAGAATTGTCTTCTGGATTGTCTCTCTTGTAGAAGAGTTAATTGGATGAGCAATATCTCTATACTCTCCGTCAGCAGACTTTTTACTTGGCATTGCGATGAAAAGACCCTTTTCACCCTCAATAACCTTGATATCATGAACTACAAATTCATCATCAAGTGTAATGGAAACTACTGCCTTCATCTTTCCTTCTTTAGTAATCTTACGAACGCGCACATCTGTTATCGTCATTCTCTTGTTCCCCCTTTGCAAGTCGTTAATTTGTTAGTTTTTAGCTGCTTACCAGCTAATTTCCTTTTTTGCTTATCCGCACTGTGATAAACTATTATCTTTTAAAGTGCATACCTCTCGTTTTTTTCTGCAACCACTTTGATTCCTGTTTCACCAATGTGGCGAGAATTCGCTCTAATTGTATCGCGGCTCTCTACTATACAGTTCTCAATGTGGGTGTTGTCGCCAAGATACACATCATTTAAAATGATAGAGTTTTTAATGTAACAATTGTTACCGACGAATACCTCCTTAAACAGAATTGAATCTTCAACAGTTCCATTTACTATACAACCACTTGACACAAGACTGTTTTTTACCTGTGCTCCCGGATTATATTTAGCTGGTGGTAAATCATCAACTTTAGAATGAACGTCTGGATATTGCCTGAAGAAATAATCACGAATATCTTTATTAAGAAAATCCATATTCGTGCTGTAATAATCTTCTACAGATGCGATATTTCTCCAATAGGTGTCTATCTTATAGCCGTATATTCTCTTTACATCTTTGTAGCGTATGAGGATATCCTGTACAAAATCATATCTTCCTTCCTCAGCGCTTTTTTCAAGTAATTCAATCAGCTGTCTTCTTCTGATAACGTATATGCCACATGATACTGTTTTTGTTTTTGGTACCATTGGCTTTTCATCAAATTCCACGATACGTGAATCTTCGTCAAGCTTCACTATACCGTATCTGTCAAATGCAGTGCCATCAGGCATATCTTTTACCGCAACGGTAATATCAGCCTTCTTTGCAATATGATATTCCAAAAGTTTATTATAATCCATCTTATATATGCAGTCGCCTGTCGCTATGACTACATATGGTTCATGGCTTCTTTTCAAAAATAAAATATTCTGGTAGATACTGTCTGCCGTACCTCTGTACCAATTACTGTTCTGCGGAGTAACTGTAGGAGTAAATGTATAAAGACCACCCTGCTTACGTCCAAAATCCCACCATTTAGATGAACTCAAATGTTCATGCAAAACACGTGAATTGTATTGCGTTATAACTGCAGCCTTCTGGATATGTGAGTGTGCCATATTGCTAAGGACAAAATCTATGCTTCGATAGCTTCCTGCAATTGGCATAGCTGAGATCGATCTTTTTTGGGACAGTTCTCTCATTCGATTATTGTTTCCACCTGCTAAAATTATTCCCAATGCTCTCATATCATTACACCACCTTTATCAATGTTCTGCCACTGTCAAGAATACCGCCAGGATAATCTTCCTCATGTGTAACACCTGATATAACAGCATTTTTACCTATCTTAACCTTTGATGGAATTACTGTCTTTTCACCTATGGTAACAATACCACTATTATAAATATCAGGTCGGGTATCATTCTCTTTTTCAGCCATAAGACCTATCTCGACACAGTCACCTATTTTGACAAACTCATCAATAATAGCTTTTTGAACATTACAATTCTTTCCTATTGTAGTGTTGTTCATGATAATAGAATCCCGCACAATAGCACCTTCATCTATGATAACACCACAACCTATAACTGAGTTGTAAACCTGACCATAGATTTCAGAGCCTTCTCCAATAATGCATTTATCAATAACACTGTTTGCACCCAGAAACTGTGGAGGAAGTATATCATTTTTAGTATATATCTTCCAGTATTCCTCATACAGATTAAACTCAGGAACTATATCTATAAGCTCCATATTGGCTTCCCAATATGAACTAAGTGTTCCTACGTCCTTCCAGTATCCGTTAAATTCATAAGAATACATTGGACAGCCCTTCTCATGACAAAATGGAATTATATGTTTTCCAAAATCAAGTGCAGGCTGGTCTGACTTTGCAAGCAATGC
This sequence comes from Lachnospiraceae bacterium, assembly GCA_017424235.1. GTDB lineage: Bacteria > Bacillota > Clostridia > Lachnospirales > Lachnospiraceae > COE1. Next base: position 36,266 of record JAFPAQ010000223.1, read on the forward strand.
ATCCTTAAGAGTCTTCCAGTTAAATATGTAAATACCCATTGAGGCTAAATTGCTTCGTGGGTTTGCAGGCTTCTCTTCAAAATCAATAATCTTTTTATTTTCATCTGTAATGACAATACCAAACCGGCTTGCTTCCTCATATGGAACAGGCATTGCAGCAATTGTAACCTCAGAACCGCTCTCTTTGTGAAAATCAAGCATTACCTCATAATCCATCTTATAAATATGGTCACCTGACAGGATAAGTACATAGTCAGGATTATATGTTTCCATATATTCAAGATTTTGAAATATGGCATTTGCTGTTCCTGTATACCATTCACTCTCTCCATTTTTTTCATATGGAGGAAGAACTGTAACACCACCCTCATTTCTATCAAGATCCCATGGCACACCTATACCTATATGGGTATTAAGCTTAAGTGGCTGATACTGGGTAAGTACACCAACTGTATCTATACCTGAATTAATACAATTGCTTAATGGAAAATCAATAATCCTGTATTTTCCCCCAAAAGCAACTGCAGGCTTTGCCATCTTGGAAGTCAAAACTCCAAGTCTGGATCCCTGTCCACCTGCCAAAAGCATGGCTATCATCTCTTTTTTAATCATGTTGTCACCCCAATCCATGAAATTGTGCGTATTTTATATCAAAATAACTATTGTGTACGCATATTATATCATATAATTACTCCAAAGTGAACAACAAAAGATAAGATAAAAGCCTTTATCTTAGCAAAAATGATAATATGTAAACCTTTTTGGCTGTCACAATATATATATCGGATAATTTTTTTGTAAACTTAAGATATTTTTTGTATTTTTTTATTTTTTGATACATTTATGATTTCAGGATATATTTATTTATTGGTTACTTTTTACATTGTATATGCTATAATCACTATTGTCAGGAACTTAATGCACCAGCGCATTATTCTAAAATTGATTATGGTTGTGAATAATTATTCTAAATATTTGAATTGAAAGGAAGCAGATAATATGTATCAAATAAATTTTAATCAGCCAATTCACATACATTTTATGGGCATAGGTGGAATAAGCATGTCAGGACTTGCTCAGATACTTTTGGAGGCAGGATTTACTGTATCAGGTTCAGACTCCAAAAAATCACCACTTACCGAACAGCTCACACATATGGGCGCAAGCATAAAATATCCTCAGATGGCAAGCAATATTACCAAAGACATAGATCTGGTAGTATATACTGCTGCAATATCCGGTGACAATCCTGAATTTGTAGAAGCAAAAAATCAAAACCTTCCTATGATAACAAGGGCTGAACTTCTTGGTCAGATAATGAAAAATTATAAAACTCCAATAGCCATAAGTGGTACACATGGCAAAACCACTACCACATCAATGATATCAGAAATACTTATGGCTGCTGACACTGACCCAACTCTTTCAATTGGTGGTATTCTCAAATCCATCGGTGGAAATATACGTGTCGGAAAATCCGATTACTTTGTTACAGAAGCCTGTGAGTATACCAATTCTTTTTTAAGCTTCTTCCCACGCATAAGCATCATTCTTAATGTAGAAGAAGACCATATGGATTTCTTTAAGGACATAGATGATATACGCAGTTCCTTCAAAAAATTTGCAAACCTTCTTCCGGATGACGGATATCTTATAATAAATGGAAGCATAGAAAAGCTCGACCTTATCACAGAAGGACTTGGCTGCAAGGTAATTACCTTCGGAAAAGATAATAAATGCAATTACAGCTTTACAGATGAAAGCTATGATGAATTCGGAAGAGGTTCTTATACATTATTAAAAGATGGCAGCAAAGTCTGCACTATAAAGCTTGGTGTTGTTGGAGAACATAATATAATCAATTCACTTTCTGCTATCGCACTTATGGATATCCTTGGAATCGAACCGGATACTGTACGCAGCGCACTGTCAAACTTTACAGGTACAGACAGACGTTTTGAAATAAAGGGTACTGTTGGTGGAGTCACAATACTTGATGACTATGCACATCATCCAACAGAGATAGAAGCTACCTTAAAGGCGGCTGCAAATTATCCACACAAAACCTTATGGTGTGTATTCCAGCCACATACATATACAAGAACAAATGCCTTTTTAGGTGATTTTGCCAAAGCTCTTACCCTTGCTGACAAAGTCATACTTACCGATATTTATGCTGCACGTGAAAAGAATACTTTGGGGATTTCCTCAGTTGATCTTCAAAAAGAGATACAAAAATATGATAAAGAATGTCTGTATTTTCCTACTTTCGACGAAATTGAAAATTTTTTATTAGAAAATTGTATCAACGGAGATTTGTTGATAACTATGGGTGCCGGAGATGTAGTAAAAATCGGTGAAAACCTGTTAGGCAAATAATTTATCCACACTATCCACAATTTTTTGAGCCCAAAACGGCAAAAATCATTGTGGATATTTTTATTTTAAATCCACATTTTCCACTTATACTGCCCCCTCCCCCAAAATACTTATTTTATGCATATCACACCCCAAAAGACACATATATTTTTATGATGTATCCACATTTTCCACACTATCCACATTTTGCCACAAACCCAGTATTCACAAGGGTTTGAGCGGTGTGGACACTTGCATTTTTTTAATAGTATGATACAATACAGATACTTTCATAAAATGTAAGTTTTCACTGAAATTTTTAACGTCGGTGTCGTGACAGTTAAAGTATATTTATTAAAGTTGGAGGAGCACTATGAATCGTGTCAATATTTACAGATCAGTACAAAAACAGGATACTGCTATTTCAAATATATTTATAGATGAATATATGTCTGAGGCAAATGATGCACAGCTCAAAATATACCTGTTTCTTACTCGTATGATGAGTGCAAATATGCCTACTTGTGTTGCAGATATTGCCGATAAATTTAATTATACAGAAAAGGACGTGCTTCGTGCGCTCATATACTGGGAATCAAAAAATCTCCTCTCACTTGAATTTGATGCTGCTGATAATCTTACACGCATTGAAATTCTTTCTTTGGAGAATTCATACAATGCCATGCCAAGACAGACCACACCGCAGCGCATAACTCCTGTTTTATCATTTGTAAGACCTGCAGGCATGCAAAACAATATGAGAAGAAACAGTATGATGATGTCAAGTGGAAGAACTGCTGACAGACGCATAAACAATAATATGACTGCTTCTGTTACCAATACACCTGCTGAAAATGTCAGTGTCTCAAATACAGCTTGTGCATCCTCAGAAATAGTTAAGCCTGAATACTCTCTTGATGAGCTTAAAAATTTCAAGAGCAATGAGGAAGCAGAACAAATACTGATGATTACTGAACAGTACCTTGGAAGACAGCTTGGACGCTCAGATATGGAGACAATACTTTTTATCTATGACAAGCTTAAGTTTAGTCCTGATCTAATAGATTATCTGGTACAGTACTGTGTCGAACGTGGAAAAAAAGATCTTCGCTATATAGAGAAAGTAGCTCTCAAATGGCATGAACAGGAAATCACTACTCCTGATGAAGCAAAGCTTAAAAATGCAAAATATGACAAAAGTGTTTATGCGATAATGAAAGCACTTGGTAAAAACTCAAATCCGGCTCCAAAGGAGCTTGAATATATAGAAAAGTGGACTAAGGAATATGGTTTTCTTATGGACGTGATACAGGAAGCGTGTGACAAGACTGTCATGACTACTGACACTCATCGTTTTGCCTATGCTGATGGCATACTGAAGAAATGGTATGAAGCCGGGGTTCATCACAAATCAGATATCCCGGTAGTTGATGCAGCATTTAAAAAAATAAACAATGCTACCCCTAAAACAATCACTTCAACAACATCGACACCACGCAATAAGTTTAATTCATTCACTCAGAATACTTATGATTTTGATCAGCTCGAAAAAACTTTATTGAGCAATTAATACGATAGTCGATATATAATTCTTTATATAAAGAATTATATAAAGAATTATATAAACATTAAACTGACAAGCATAATAACTGACACTTATGTCATTATTGTGCTTGTAAAAACGTTATGGAAAGGCTTAATATAATAATGGCACTTACAAACAGTCAATATGATATGATAATGCGCTCCTATGAAGAAAAGCAGCGTTTATCAAGATACAATCTGGAAAAGAATTCTGAAATAGTATATCAAAAAATTCCGGAATATGAGATGGTGGAAAAACAGATATCTGCTATTTCGATTGAAAAATGTAAAAAACTTTTATCCGGAGATTCCTCTGCGCTTTCAGATTTAAAAGAGCAGTTAAAAAAGCTGTCCGCACTCAAAACCCGGTTATTATTAAAAAATGGATTTCCTGCTGATTTTCTTACACCAAAATATGAATGTGAACTGTGTAAAGATACAGGATATATAGCGAATCAAAAATGCAGCTGCTTTAGAACTGCCGAAATTGACCTCATATATGAGCAGTCACATATAAAAAATCTATTAAAGACAGATAACTTTTCTGCTCTCTCTTATGACTATTATGAGGGAGAAGCACTCGAGAAATTCAAAAATGCTGTACAGATTTGCCAAAATTTTATCAATACATTTCATTTGGACTACCATAATCTGTTTTTTTATGGTACAGTAGGTACAGGTAAATCATTTTTATCATGCTGTATCGCAAAAGAAATAATTGAGCAGGGACGTCTGGTAATTTACTTTAGTGCCTCACAATTGTTTGATGCACTTTCAAAAAGTACCTTTGATAAAGACAGCAAGGAAGCAGTATCAGGTATAACAGAAGACATTTATGAATGCGATCTTCTGATAATAGATGACTTGGGAACAGAACTGACCAATTCATTTGTTTCATCACAGTTATTCTCCTGCCTGAACAACAGACATCTTAGGAAAAAATCAACAATAATTACAACTAACCTGTCATTGCCTGAGCTTCGCGACAGATATTCTGACAGAATATTTTCCCGAATAACGAGCAACTATGATATATGCAAATTGATGGGCTCTGATATAAGAATGAAGAAAAAACTATTATAATGTAAAGAAAGTGAGGTTTTTCCAAATGCCAAATCGTGAGGAAAAAAGAAATCTTAATTCAATACCTGTAGGTTCTTTAGGAATTATTCCTATGCAAAATTGTAAAGAGTTAGGTGACAAGGTTGACGCTTATCTCGTTAAGTGGAGAACAGAGCGCGAGAACGAGCACAAGAATTCTCTTGCATTTTCAGGATATCAGCGTGATTCATATATCTTAAAAACTAAGGTTCCACGCTTTGGTACAGGTGAAGCCAAAGGCGTTATTATGGAGTCAGTTCGTGGTGATGACCTTTTCATTATCGTAGACGTAACAAATCACAGCCTGACATATTCATTATGCGGACAGGAAAATCATATGTCTCCTGATGATCACTATCAGGATTTAAAACGTATTATCGCTGCTGTTGGTGGTAAGGCAAGACGTATCACAGTTATCATGCCTTTCCTTTATGAAAGCCGTCAGCACAAGAGAAGTACAAGAGAATCTCTTGACTGTGCATTAGCTTTACAGGAAATGGTAAGAATGGGCGTTGACAATATCATTACCTTTGATGCTCATGACCCACGTGTACAGAATGCTATTCCTCTTAATGGTTTTGAGACAGTATCTCCAACATACCAGTTTATAAAAGGACTTTTAAACAATGTGTCTGATCTTACAATCGACTCAGATCATATGATGATTATAAGCCCTGATGAAGGCGGTATGGGACGTGCTATTTACATGGCAAACGTTATGGGACTTGATATGGGTATGTTCTACAAGCGTCGTGATTATACAAAAGTAGTTGACGGACGTAATCCTATAGTTGCACACGAATTCTTAGGAAGCAGTGTTGAAGGAAAAGATGTCATCATTGTTGATGATATGATTTCTTCAGGTGAGAGCGTACTTGAAGTAGCTGCTGATCTCAAGAAAAGAAAAGCTAACCGTATCTTTGTTGCTACAACATTTGGTCTTTTCACAAATGGTTTTGACAAGTTTGATGAAGCCTTTGAAAAAGGACTTATTTACAGAGTTCTTACTACAAACCTTATTTACCAGAAACCGGAGCTTCTTGAAAAGGAATGGTATATAAGCTGTGATATGAGTAAGTATATCGCTTACATCATTGATACTTTAAATCATGATTCTTCTATCAGCGATTTACTCAATCCAAACGAAAGAATCCATCAGATTATCACAAAATATAAGAATGCTGAATTAAATAAATAATGTATATAATAAAAGCCGGATGCGCTTAGCATCCGGCTTTATTATATATTATTAATTATTAATTATTAATCTTCATATCCGTTAGGATTGTTTGACTGCCATCTCCAGCTGTCTGCACACATATCCTTTATTCCATACTGTGCTTCCCAGCCAAGCTCTTCCTTAGCCTTTGTAGCATCTGAGTAGCATGTAGCTATATCACCTGCACGTCTTGGCTTAATAGAATATGGGATCTTAACTCCTGTAGCTTCCTCAAAATTCTTTACAATATCAAGTACACTGTATCCTACTCCTGTACCAAGGTTATAGATACAAAGACCAGCCTTCTGCTCAATCTTCTTAAGTGCCTTAACATGTCCTATTGCAAGGTCTACTACATGAATATAATCTCTCACACCAGTACCATCATGTGTATCATAATCGTTTCCAAATACACCAAGCTCTTTAAGCTTGCCAACAGCGACCTGTGTAATGTATGGCATAAGATTGTTAGGTATACCATTTGGATTCTCACCCATTGTACCACTCTTATGAGCACCAATTGGATTGAAATATCTAAGAAGAATTACATTCCATTCAGGATCTGCCTTCTGCATATCTGATAATATCTGCTCAAGCATTGACTTTGTCCATCCATAAGGATTGGTGCACTGTCCCTTTGGACATTCCTCTGTTATTGGAATAAATGCCGGATCTCCATAAACTGTAGCTGATGATGAGAAAATAATATTCTTGCAGTTATGCTTTCTCATAACATCTACAAGAGTTAATGTACCCGCAATATTATTATTATAATATTCCCATGGCTTCTGTACAGATTCTCCAACTGCTTTTAAACCTGCAAAATGGATACATGAATCAATCTTTTCTTTTGTAAATATCTCCTCTAAAGCATCGCGGTCAAGAATATCAGCCTTATAAAAAGTAACCTTCTTACCTGTTATTGCCTCAACGCGCTCTAAGGATTTCTCACTTGCATTTGACAGATTATCAAGAACAACTACATCATATCCTGCATTCTGAAGTTCAACTACTGTATGACTTCCAATAAAACCTGCTCCACCTGTAACTAAAATTGCCATTTTTTACCTCCAATTCCAACATAATTGCAGATCTTAATAATAAGCAATCATGTAACAAATTATTGTTTTCAATTGACTAAATGATATGATATTATGATATAACTTTTGAATGAATAACACAATAGCAAATATATTTTAAAATCGCTCAAAAAATATCATTAAAAGTTTTTTTACTCTTCTTTCCAGAAATCAACAGGTTCATAATCCTGCAGCTTTGCTAAAAATCCCAGCTCCTGAAGTCTTTGCTGAATAAGGTCTAAAGTATCATTATCCTCTGCATAGACTGTGTGATAATGATAGCCTGAAGTTACATTTTTAAGAAGTCCTGATTTTCCAGATTTAATATCATCTAAATACTGTTTTACATCACGTCTGGATTTTACATTTATTTCTGCTCTTACAACACCATAAACCTTATGATAAACGAATACATCCTCAACTCGTCCGCCCATATCTACTATTGCATTAAGCTCTGTTTCAACCTCGTCATCACCATGTATCATCTTGAAAACGCGCTTCACATCACCCTTCTGACCTATCATATAACCACGATTTGTAGATATGATATCCATCCCATTTGCACGAAGCAGTGCGATATCCTGTACAATAACCTGACGGCTTACCTGCATTCTCTTAGCAAGCTTTGTTCCTGATAAAGGCTCATTATCATTTGTCATGATCTGTACGATTTTATTTCTTCGCTCTTCTCCGGTCATCGTAGCTCTCCTTCCTAAATTCTATTTATAAAAGTTAATCTACAGGATGTAAATTCTTTAAAGAGATATCGAGAATTGGTGCCGAATGTGTGAGTGCTCCACTTGAAATATAATCAACTCCCAAATCTGTAAGTCTCTCAATATTCTCCTTTGTTACATTTCCTGATACTTCTACCTCTGCTCTTCCATCAATATATGCAATAGCTTCCTTTAACTGTTCTGTTGCCATATTATCAAGCATAATGATATCAGCACCGGCTTCAACAGCTTCTTTTACCATATCAAAGCTTTCAACCTCTACTTCAATCTTTCTGACAAATGGAGCATATTCCTTAGCCATTAATACAGCCTTCTTTACACCACCTGCTGCTCCAATATGGTTATCTTTTAATAAAACTCCGTCTGAAAGATTGTATCTGTGGTTGTTTCCTCCACCAATTCTTACTGCATATTTTTCAAAGATACGATTGTTTGGAGTTGTCTTTCTTGTATCAAGAAGCTTTGTTTTCTTTCCTTCAAGCAAAGCAGCAACCTCTCTTGTATATGTTGCGATACCACTCATTCTCTGTAAGTAGTTAAGGGCTGTACGCTCACCGCAGAGAAGAGTACGAATATCTCCATGTACCTTTGCCATAAGCTGTCCTGCCTTTACTTCATCACCATCCTGCACAAAAAATTCTACAGTTGTATTCTCATCAACTAATGTAAATACTCTTTCAAATACCTGTAAACCGCAGATGACTCCGTCCTGCTTACAGATAAGATCTACTTCTCCTGCCTGTGGATGTGGCATTACACTGTTAGTTGAAACATCTTCACTTGTGATATCTTCACGAAGTGCGCTAATGATTAATGGGTCTACATTTAATTTTAAAGTTACCTGATCGTACATGTCTATTCTCCAATCCTTTATCTACTTTGTTTCTCATCTGCTTTTTTTATTTCTTCTTTTACCAGACGCTTATTTGCATCTGAGTAAGCCTTTTTGTCTTTATATTCTGACATATCTGTCATTTCAATTATTTCTGCATTTTTGACAAACATGTCATAATTTTCCATAATATCACCGGCAGCTCTTTTTGCAAACACAAGACTTTCCAGAAGTGAATTGCTTGCAAGTCTGTTTCTGCCATGAACTCCATTACATGCCGTTTCACCTACTGCATAAAGCTGCTGCATTGATGTCTTGCTGCTATGATCTACCTTTACGCCACCCATATAATAATGCTGTGCCGGCACAACCGGTATACATTCTTTTGTAACATCATAGCCCTGCTTTTTACAGTGTTCAACAATGTTTGGAAAATGATTCTTAAGCTCCTCCTCAGGAATAGGTCTTAAATCTTCCCATACAAACTCAGTACCATCTATCTCCATCTGTTTGCGTATTTCCTGAGTGAGCAGGTCTCTCGGAAGAAGTTCGTTTACAAAGCGGTTCATGTTTTTATCATAAAGCTTTGCTCCTTCACCTCTTACAGATTCAGATATAAGAAAGCTTCTGTCCTCCTCCTTTTCTGAATACAGGGTTGTTGGATGTATCTGCACATAATTGATATCTCTGACTTCTATATTGTGTCTGAGGGCTATTGCAAGTGCATCACCTGTCAGATGCCTGAAATTTGTTGAATGTCTGTAAAGTCCACCAACACCACCGGTTGCAAGCACAGTAACATCAGCCTCTATCTTTGCAAGGGTTCCATCTTCTCTTCGAATAATTCCTCCAAAGCAGACATTGTCTTTTTCTATTATATCCACAAGAGTTGTATTTTCTACTATTGTCACATTTGAAAGCTTTCTGACCTGAGCAAGAAGCTTACTTGTTATTTCCTTACCTGTTATATCAGCATGGTAAACAATACGCTTCTGTGAGTGTGCACCCTCTCTTGTATAGGCAAGTGTGCCGTCTTCATTTCTCTCAAAGTCAACACCATATCCAATAAGTTCATCCACCAGCTCCTGTGATGAACGTATCATTATTTCAACAGACTCTTTATCATTCTCATAATGACCTGCTTTCATGGTGTCTTCAAAATAAGCATCATAGTCACCCTCATGAGTAAGCATACACATACCACCCTGTGCAAGAAATGAGTCACTGCTCTCGGCATCTGACTTTGTTATTATAAGAATCTTTTTGTCACGGGGAAGCTTTAATGCGCAGTAAAGACCGGAGCATCCACTTCCAACTATTAATATATCTGTATTTATTAAATTGTTAGTACCAGCATTTATTGAATTACTCATAATATGCCTGCCTTTCCATTTTCTTATTTTGCAGCAAGCTCCAACATTCTTATCATTGGTAAATGTGCAGCATCCATAAGTGACTTGTCCATTATTACCTCTGACTGCTCTGTCTCAAGTACATGAAGAATCTTTTCCATTGTTATCTTTTTCATATTAGGGCAGACCTGCATATTTCCTGCTGTATAAAATTTCTTATCCGGGTTACGTTTTTTAAGTTCGTACATAACTCCCATTTCAGTAGATACTATGAATTCCTTTGCATCACTTTCTGTTGCAAATTTGATTATTCCTGAAGTACTTCCGACGTAGTCTGCCATTGCTGTAACCTCCGGTTTGCACTCAGGGTGTACAAGTACAAGTGCATCCGGTCTTGCCTGTTTTGCAGCCTTTATCTGCTCGGTAGTTATTGTGTGATGCACATGGCAGAAGCCATCATTAAATATAAAATTCTTCTCAGGTAATTTATCCGCAATATAGTGTGCAAGATTCTGGTCAGGAATAAAGAAAATGTTCTTGTTTGGAAGTTCTTTTACAATCTTGAGAGCATTTGCTGATGTAACACACACATCACTTGCTGCCTTTAATTCAGCAGTTGAATTTACATAGCATACTACCGCAACATCATCATACTGTTTTCTTACTTCATTGATTTTGTCAATCTCTGCCATATGCGCCATTGGGCAGTCGGCATCAGCAGCCGGAAGAAGTACCTTCTTGTCAGGATTAAGCACCTTCGCACTCTCTCCCATAAACTTAACACCACATAATACAATGATGTCTGCATCTATCCTGGTAGCCATATCACTAAGATAGTATGAGTCTCCTATGTAATCTGCAAGCTCCTGCACATCATCCTCTACATAATAATGTGCCATTATAACTGCATTTTTCTGTTTCTTTAATGCTTCTATTTTTTCTCTCAAAATCTTATCCTCCATGATTCCGTTTTTATATATTAGCAATTATTGTACGTGATGATATATATCTTGTGTACATTAATGTATTGTCACCTAGTATAACATCTGTCTTGTCAGTTGACAAGTCAAATTTTTACCATCAGAATTTGAATTAATAGTTAATTTTTGCCAAAGAAATGTACAATATGACTTTTACTCAACTATTAAAGTTAATGTTACTATTTTATTAAGTAATATATTATTATATATAAATACTTTAACAAAATATATATTCGTCGATATTGTTTATGCAACATTTACTCGAATTGGATGTAACACCACACCCTCTATTCCATCTGCAAATGCATTTGGA
>JAFPAQ010000224.1 GCA_017424235.1 Lachnospiraceae bacterium
AATACAGTCGCAGCAAAAGTTAATTGGCAGTTTCGAACTGCCGATGCCAGAGTGAAGTTGAGTTCATTGTATCCTAAGTTTACAACAGCTTCCGAATAGGAAGTTGTTGTAATGCTAAATATCAATATGTCATTACACTAGTATAACCCACGGCAATTTACAGTCTAGGGTAAGGCAAGTTATATATTTTTCTACTTTCCTTTATTTTAGCCACTTTTGAGTATTTTAAAAAAGAATTATTATTGCTAACATGGTAAAAGCAAGGGGCTGTGAAAAAATTATTTCTCATTTTTTCACAGCCCCTGAATATTACTTTTTCAAAACGTCGCCCGCTTTCTTCTACGCAGTTCCCTTTTTTGATTTTAACCATGAATCTCTTCTGGTCACATACATTGCCTTAAACATATCTATATCCTCAAGTGTCGTAATCTTAATATTCTTATTCGAACCTAATGAAAAATGAAGCTCCTCTCCTAAATCCATCATAAGTGTATTAGTATAAACTGCATTGGTAATGCCTCTTTTCAAGGCTTCTTTATGTGCCCACAGTGCTTTTCCATATTTGTATGCCTGTGGCGTCTGGACACGCATAATGTCATTCCTGTCTATTCCAATATGACCTGTCTCCCCATCATCTGTACGCATTATCGTTTCCTGACATCTGACTGCCGAAAGACCGGAACCAAATTCTTTTGCCTTAGCGATACAATCTGAAATAATCTCCTGTGAAATCATAGGTCTGACCGCATCATGTATGACAACAATGTCATTTTCGTCACATACATTTTCTAATGTAATAAGTGCATTTCTTGCAGACGACTGACCATTATCGCCACCCTCAACAACCCATCTAAGCTTTGTAATCCTGTCTGCTGCTGCATATCCTTTAAGCACATCCTGCCAGCCACTTATACAGGAAACAATGATTGCATCTATATCCGGATGCTTTTCAAAAGCCTCCAGAGTATAAAGAATAATCGGTTTTTCATATATACTGATAAACTGTTTTGGGACAGACTGCTCTGTTCTTGAACCACTTCCGCCCGCTAAAATCAATGCAATATTCAAAACTAAATTCCTCCTTGAGTACTAGCATAACTACTGCTAAAATGTATATCTCCAAGATATACAAAAGCTCGGTTTTTCATTCTGAAAACACCTCGCGGGATATAACTTCTCTATAGTTAATATATCGGTCATATAATAAATTAAATAACTATAAATCGCCATTTTTCATTGCATATAATGCCTTGAACATCGCAACATCTTCCACAGTATTGATTTTTATATTTGTGTCTGCACCCTTTGAGAATGAGACATTTCTACCAAGACGTGAAATCATATTGTTGGTATCATTTTCATTATTGATATTTCGTTCAATAGCTTCTCTATGAGCAGTCTGCAATTCCCCCAGAAAATATGTCTGCGGTGTCTGAATACGCCTAAACGCATAACGTGAAATTGAAAGTCGTCCTGTCATACCATCGTCAGTCAGCATCACATTGTCCATGGAAGTCACCGCCGCAACACCCATACCTTTTTTCCGACAGGTATAAATACTATCTGAAATAATCTCATCAGACACCAACGGACGAATAGAATCATGAATAACAACAATATCATCAGAAGCACAGGATTCCATAAGCTTATCTACTGCAATTTTGGATGTTTCCTGACCACAACCTCCTCCCGGAATTACCCATTTCAGTTTTGTAATATTAAACTGTTTTGCATATGCACTAACCATATTTTCCCATCCTTTAAGACATGCCACCATTATCGCATCAATCTCAGGATGATTCTGAAAAATCTCCATAGTATACACAATTATCGGGCGGTTATATACATTTACAAACTGCTTTGGTATATCCATTTTGAAGGTCGGATCAACTCCTCCTGCTAATAAAACTGCTATATTCATCTTGTGTGCTCCCCTCTTGTAACCATATTATTAACAGTATATCATAAATATTGTCAACTTACCATGTAAAATGAAATATTATGTAAATCTAAAAAATCCGTTTTTAAAGATCTCTATTGTCTTTTGCAAACCTTCTTCAATAGATGTGTATGGTTTCCAGCCTAATTGTATGATTCTGGTATCATCCAAAATCGCCTTTGTCGCTGTAGAATATCCTGATCTTTCTATATCATCCGGCAATTCAAACACAACCTCTGTTCCTGCTGATTTAGCTAAAATTGCAGCCAAATCTTTTAACATAATATCTGACGAACTGTCAACAATATTTACAGCACTGCCATTCTCACCTAATAACAGTAAATAAAATGCCGCCAATGCCGCATCAACCACATACGTATATGAATAC
>JAFPAQ010000029.1 GCA_017424235.1 Lachnospiraceae bacterium
AAGAACAAGGTATGCTTACAGAGGAGCTTAAAGAGAAGATTCTTGCAGCTGAAACCATGGTTGTGGTTGAGGATTTATACAGACCGTACAGACCAAAAAGAAAGACAAGGGCAAGTGTTGCAAAAGAAAAAGGACTTGATGGACTTGCCAATATTATTCTTGAGCAACGTACAGATAAAACTCTTATTGAAGAGGCAGAAAAATATGTTAATGAAGAAAAAGAAGTAAAAAATGTCAAAGAAGCTATTCAGGGAGCAATGGATATTATTGCTGAGATGATTTCTGATAATGCTGATTACAGAGCGTATATAAGAGAAGCTACTTTCAGTGAGGGAAAGATAACAAGTCAGGCAAAGGACGATAAGGTACAAAGTGTATATGAAATGTATTATGACTTTGAAGAGCCTGTCTGCAAAATTGCAGGACATAGAGTATTGGCACTTAACAGAGGTGAGAATGAAAAAATTCTTACTGTAAAAATAGAAGCACCGGAGGAACGTATTCTGCGTTACCTTGAAACTAAAGTTATAATAAATGAAAATGAAAATACAAAACCTTGTCTTCAGGAAATAATAGCAGACAGTTATCAGAGACTTATAGCTCCGGCTATTGAGAGAGATATTAGGAATGAAATCACAGAAAAGGCAGAGGATGGAGCTATATCTGTTTTTGGTAAGAATCTCGAACAGCTTTTGATGCAACCACCAATTGCCGGCAAAGTTGTACTTGGCTGGGACCCTGCGTTCAGAACAGGATGCAAGCTTGCCATAGTTGATGAAACCGGAAAAGTGCTTGACACAAAGGTTATCTATCCAACTGCGCCGCAGAATAAAGTTGAGGAAGCAAAAGCTGAACTGAAAAAACTTATAAAGAAGTATAATGTCAGCCTTATTTCTGTTGGAAATGGAACTGCTTCAAGAGAGTCAGAGCAGGTTATTGTAGAGCTTATTAAAGAGTTGGATACTCCTGTACAGTATGTTATTGTTAATGAGGCAGGTGCGTCTGTATATTCGGCAAGTAAGCTTGCAACAGAAGAATTTCCTAATTTTGATGTAGGTCAGAGAAGTGCAGCATCAATCGCAAGAAGAATTCAGGATCCTCTTGCTGAACTGGTAAAGATTGATCCTAAATCAATAGGTGTTGGACAGTATCAGCATGATATGAATCAGAAAAAGCTAAGTGATGCTCTTGGCGGAGTGGTTGAAGATTCCGTAAATAAGGTCGGAGTTGATTTAAATACAGCATCCGCATCACTTCTTGAGTACATATCAGGAATAAATAAGACAATTGCTAAGAATATAGTAGATTACAGAGAGGCAAATGGTAGATTTACTAACAGAAAGCAGCTTCTTAAGGTTGCAAAGCTTGGTCCAAAGGCATTTGAACAGTGTGCCGGATTTATGAGAATTTCAGATGGTGATAATCCACTTGATGCTACAAGCGTGCATCCGGAGTCATACGAGGCAGCATTAAAGCTTCTTGATAAGCTCGGTCTTACTTTTGAAGATTTAAAAGAGATACAAAAAAAGGCAAAAATTCAGGGAACACAGAAAAAAAATCCAAATAAGCCTTCGAATAACAAGGCTAAGAAAAATAAACAGAACATTGTGATTAAAAATACCAATACAGCAATGGGTAAGGCACTTGCAGCGGCAATGGGAGCAGCTACTTTGGAAACAGATTATGAAAATACACCTGTTCAGGACAATGTAAATGAAAAAGATAGTGTTCAGATTGGAAGTCTTGAAAAGAAGATAAAAGATAAGAAAAAACTTGCAGATGAGCTTGGAATAGGAGAGATTACTCTTACAGATATTTTAAAAGAGCTTGAAAAGCCTGCAAGAGACCCGCGTGAAGATATGCCGGCACCAATACTTAGAAGTGACGTACTTGATATGAAGGATTTAAAACCGGATATGATTCTTAAAGGTACTGTTAGAAATGTTATAGACTTTGGTGTTTTTGTAGATATTGGAGTTCATCAGGATGGATTAGTGCATATATCACAGATTACAGATAAGTTTATTAAACATCCACTCGAGGCTGTAAGCGTTGGAGATGTTGTTGATGTTAAAGTCCTTGAGGTTGATATTGCAAAGAAGAGAATATCTCTTACAATGAGACTTGGAAATGACAGTAAAAAGACAAATTAGTAGCCACTAAACAAAACTTGCACTTTATGCATAATTAGGTATAATGTACTTATGCATAAAGTGTATTTTATTTTTTTATAAGGGGGAGAGGGTTTGGAATTAGATTTTGATGTAAAAATTAATGCAACAGTGTTGTATGATTATCTTTTATATCATACTTATACAGGTATGACAGGGTTACTTGCAACTATATCAGGTGCATTGGCTATAATGGGGTTTGCTTCAACTCACTATTTTATTTACCTTATAGTTGGGGTGGTGCTTATAGGATATTTGCCATGTAATCTGTTTATAAAAGCTAATCAGCAGGCTACACTGACACCTGCATTTAAAAAGCCTCTGCATTATGTTATGAATGAGGAGGGGATATGTGTTTCGCAGGGAGAAAGTAAGGAAAAACAAAGCTGGGAAACATGCTACAAAGCGGTTTCTACATCCAAAAGTATTATTGTATATACTTCAAAAACAACTGCTTCAATATTTCCTAAAAAAGATCTTGGAGACAAGAAGGATGCCATTATTAAGATGATATCAACACATATGCCGCCCAATAAGGTAAAGATTAGATTTTGATTTAAACAAAGTGAGAGGAAAAGATGGCCAGAACAATTATAAAAGAAAGCTTTAGCGCTGAAGAAACCTTTGATATAGGAAAACAAATAGGCGAAAACGCCAAAGCAGGAGACATTTATACATTAAATGGAGACCTTGGAGTTGGAAAAACAGTATTTACACAGGGAGTTGCAGCAGGACTTGGGATAACGGAGCCTGTTAACAGTCCTACATTTACTATAGTGCAGGTATATGAAGAAGGGCGGTTAAATTTTTACCATTTTGATGTATATAGAATAGCAGATATAGAAGAGATGGATGAGATAGGATATGAAGACTATTTTTATGGAGATGGTCTGTGTATAGTTGAATGGGCAGAACTTATTCCGGAACTCATTCCTCAGAATGCGGGTAAGATAACTATAGAAAAAAATCTTGAAAAAGGATTTGATTACCGTAAGATAACAATAGAACTCAATTAAATTAAGCCAAAAGAGGCAGAAATAGAGGAAATATGAAAGTTTTAGCATTAGATAGTTCGGGACTTGTGGCATCAGTCGCAATTGTAGAAAATGATTGTATTGTTGGTGAGTATACGATGAATTATAAGAAAACACATTCACAGACTTTGCTGCCAATGTTAAATGAAGTAAAACAGATGACAGAATTGGATCTTAACACTATTGATGCAATTGCAGTTGCAGCAGGTCCGGGTTCATTTACAGGATTAAGAATAGGTTCTGCTACTGCAAAGGGATTGGGCTTTGCACTAAATAAGCCTATAATACCGGTGCCTACAGTTGACGGTCTTGCATATAATATGTATGGCTGGGATAAAATGATCTGTCCATTAATGGATGCAAGAAGAAATCAGGTCTATACAGGACTTTATGAGTTTAAAAAAGACGATGCTGAATATGTTCTTGAAACCGTACAGGAGCAGTGTGCAGTTGATGTTAAAGAGATAATAGAAAAGATAAATGGTATGAACCGGGAAGTTGTATTCTTAGGGGATGGAGTTTCTGTCTATGAAGATCAGATAAAGGATTTAGTAAAAGTGCCTTACAGCTTTGCACCTGCAAGCTGCAATAGACAGCGCGCTGCATGTATTGGTGTTTTAGGAATGAAGCTGTATCAAAAAGGTATTAGTCAAACCGCAGCAGAACATGCACCTGATTATTTGAGACTTTCACAGGCAGAGAGAGAACGGGGTGAAAGATTAAATGCTTAGTTATTCCATTAGGGAAATGACACTACAGGATGCACAAAGTGTATCCGGGTTAGAAGCCTCATGTTTTTCTATGCCCTGGAAATATAAGGATTTTGCAGATATTCCCAATAACAAGGACAGGGTATATCTTGTAGCAGAATCAAGCGATAAAGCTATTATAGGCGGTTGTATGCTCACTAATATTGCTGGGGAAGGTGACATATCTAATGTTGCAGTTGATGCCAGGTATCGTGGTCAGCATATTGCAAGAGAATTGCTGAAAAATCTTATAGAATTAGGAAAGCAACGTTATGCAATGGAAGCATTTACTCTTGAAGTAAGAAGCAAAAATGAACCTGCAAAAGCTCTTTATTTAGGGTTGGGATTTGAAATAGCAGGAGTTAGACGTGGATTTTATGACAAGCCTAAGGATGATGCAATTATCATGTGGTTATATACTGATAAATAAGGTTGTAGCTTTTTTAGAAAGCTGTCAGGAACAGTTATAATATTTGTGTAGAGAACGTCATAAATTATTTTTCTATTTGGATAGTAAAGAACGTTCTCGGAATGGAGAATAAAATGCTGGATATTTGTCTGCTTGGAACAGGAGGAATGATGCCATTACCTTACAGGTGGTTGACATCACTTATGGCAAGGTACAATGGCACAAGTATTTTAATAGATTGTGGTGAGGGTACTCAGGTAGCCATGAAAGAAAAGGGCTGGAGTCCAAAACCTATTGATATAATGTGTTTTACCCATTATCATGCTGACCATATATCTGGATTGCCGGGTATGCTTTTGACGATGGGAAATGCAGAAAAGACAACACCTCTTGTTATGATAGGACCCAAAGGACTTTCGAGAGTAGTAAATGCGTTGCGGGTTGTGGCACCGGAATTGCCTTTTGAAATAAAGTATATGGAAATAACAGAAAGTGAGCAGAGCTTTGAATTTGATGGTTTTAAAATAGAAGCCTTTAGAGTAAATCATAATGTTGTATGTTATGGATACAATATTGTTATAGACAGAAAAGGCAAATTCCAATTGGACAAGGCTCTGGCACTTGGACTGGAAAAGAAATACTGGGGAATATTGCAACGTGGGGAATGTGTCGTTCTTCCGGAAGGAACATATACACCGGATATGGTAATGGGCTCTCAAAGAAAAGGATTAAAGGTTACATATTGTACTGATTCAAGACCAACAGAAGGAATTGTCAAAAATGCAGCAGGTGCTGATTTGTTTATATGTGAGGGAATGTATGGAGAACCTGAAAAGAAGGAAAAAGCAAAAGAATATAAGCATATGACATTTTATGAAGCTGCTAAAATGGCAAAAGATGCAGGAGTGAACAAGATGTGGCTGACACATTATTCACCTTCACTTACACGACCGGAAGATTATAAAAAAGAGGTTCAGGCAATATTTCCACAGACATATATTGCAAAAGATGGTTGGTCAGAGACGCTTCTGTTTGAAGAAGAATAAAGTTAACTATAACGCTGTATAGTTGATTTAAATGTTTATGAAAGGGTATGTAAATTAGCATGTAAAAACCATAGACGAAAGTTTTTGCAGAATTTGAAGAAAGCGGGGTTATTAATATGGATATGGGGAAAATAAAGAAGGTAGTTATAGTAATCGGATTAATTGCACTTGTTGTAGGATATTATTTCTATCTGTCTAATAAAGAGACAAAAACAAACGATACAATTGTGACAGCTGTTCAGACAGTGATACAAAAAAATATAGAAAAGGATTATCCACCAACACCAAAAGAAGTAATAAAGTATTATAGTGATGTTACAAAATGCTTATATAATGAAAAATATACAGATGAGCAGCTTGAACAGATGGCAGATAAACTGTTGTTACTTTTTGATGAAGAATTACTGGAAATTAATCCAAGAGAACAATATATAGTAAGCTTGAAAAAAGACATAAAGGAATTCCTTAATTCAGGCTATTCTATTGTAAATTATACACCATCAAATAGTGCAGATGTTGTATATGATACTGTAAATGGGAGAGAATGTGCAAAACTTTATTGCACATATTCTGTAAAAAAAGGTGCCGATTACACAGCATCCAAGCATGTTTTTGAATTAAGAAAAGATAAAGATGGACATTGGAAAATTTTAGGG
Organism: Lachnospiraceae bacterium; assembly: GCA_017424235.1. GTDB lineage: Bacteria > Bacillota > Clostridia > Lachnospirales > Lachnospiraceae > COE1. The sequence goes on from JAFPAQ010000029.1 coordinate 6,066, forward strand.
TTTGGTATGGCTGATATGGAAGAAGAATAGTACATATTGGTTTTAGGCCGTTTGGCGGCGGAATGTGAGGAAATATGGAAATATTGAATGATGAGAAAAAGTCATCAGATGTATTGATTTTAGCAATTGAAAGTTCTTGCGATGAAACAGCGGCTTCGGTTGTAAAAAATGGAAGAGATGTTCTTTCAAATGTAATATCATCTCAAATTGATCTTCATACGTTATATGGTGGAGTAGTACCTGAGATAGCTTCCCGTAAACATATAGAGAAAATAAATCAGGTTATAGAGGAGGCTTTAAAAGAGGCACAGGTTACTTTGAATGATATAACAGCTATTGCAGTTACGTATGGTCCGGGGCTTGTCGGGGCTTTGCTTGTTGGAGTATCAGCAGCAAAGGCAATAGCATTTGCAACAGGAAAACCACTTATTGGGGTACATCATATAGAAGGGCATATAAGTGCCAACTATATAGAAAATAAAGAACTTGAGCCTCCGTTTGCCTGTTTGGTGGTATCCGGTGGGCATACACATCTCGTACTTGTAAAGGATTATGGAGAATATGAGATATTAGGAAGAACGCGAGATGACGCAGCAGGCGAAGCGTTTGACAAGGTAGCACGTGCAATTGGTTTGGGATATCCGGGTGGTCCCAAAATAGATAAGGTATCAAAGTCAGGTAATCCTGATGCAATAAAATTTCCACGTGCCAAAGTAGCAGATTCAGTATATGACTTTAGTTTTAGTGGGCTTAAATCAGCAGTTCTCAATTATATCAATTCTTGTGAAATGAAAGGAATAGAGATTAACCAGGCAGATATAGCAGCATCGTTTCAAAAATCAGTTGTTGATGTACTTGTAGAGCATGCATTGGCAGCAGTAAAAGAATATGGATTTACTAAGTTTGCAATTGCTGGCGGAGTAGCCTCCAATTCATCACTGCGTGAAGCTTTTGTAGAGGAATGTAAAAAACGAAGAATTGATTTTTATTATCCATCACCAGTTTTTTGTACAGATAATGCAGCCATGATTGGTGTTGCAGGATATTATGAATATATCAAGGGTGTTAGAAGTGGATATGATTTGAATGCAGTTCCCAATCTTAGATTGGGAGATTAAGGAAGGTAGGTTTTTATGGATAACTATAGAACAACAGCAATAGTTTTGGCAGCAGGACAGGGTAAGAGAATGAACTGTGATGTGCATAAACAGTATCTTTTGATTAATGATAAACCGGTTCTGTATTATTCTCTAAAAGTATTTGAGGATAGTTTTATCGATGATGTTGTTTTAGTAGTTGGTAAGGGTGAAGAAGAATATTGTAGAAAAGAAATTATTGAAAGATATTCATTTACAAAAATCCGGGTAATAACAGAAGGCGGAAAAGAAAGATATCATTCTGTGGCTAACGGAATAAATGCTATAACCTGGAAATGTGACTTTGTTTTTGTACATGATGGAGCAAGACCATTTATTAATAATGAAATTTTGGAAAGAGCTTATGATACAGTAAAAGATACACAGGCATGTGTTGTTGGCATGCCTGTTAAAGATACGATTAAGATAGTTGATGAAAAAGGATTTGTTACAAGTACTCCTCCAAGAGCATTTGTGTGGCAGGTACAGACGCCACAAGTATTTTCGTATGAATTAATCAATTATTCTTATAATAAGTTGATTGAAGAAGAAGCTAATCTGCTTAAAAACAATGTTTTAATAACAGATGATGCGATGGTTATTGAATATTTTGCACATAAAAGAGTAAAAATAGTAGAGGGTTCTTATCAAAATATTAAAATTACAACTTTTGAAGATTTGGGTATTGCAAAATCGTTTTTGTCGTAGTATACTAGTCAACGTCGCGAGAACAGAAAGCAAAAAACACTTGATAAGTTGAAAATAAAAAAACTTCAAAAAAGTGCTTGACAAGCTTAAAGTTCTGATGTATGATAAAATACGTCGCAAGGGCAGAAAGCTAAAACACTTAAAAGCTGAAAATAAAAACTTCAAAAAAGTGCTTGACAAACTTAAAGTTCTGAGATATAATGATTTCATTCCGACACGGAATAAAAGAACAGAATAAAGTTAGTATGTGGAGAGGTATCGAAGTGGTCATAACGAGGCGGTCTTGAAAACCGTTTGTCCGCAAGGGCGCGTGGGTTCGAATCCCACCCTCTCCGTTTTATTTGCCAAAAGCAAATAAAATAGTCCTAAAGTATTAGGACAATATGAACATTGATAAATAAACAGTAATGCAACCCTGAAAATTCTAAATAAAAGAATTGTTCAGAGAACAGAAATCCTTTAAAACAAGGTAAACAAAAACGAATTAGTTCGTTTCGGATATTAGCCAGTTTAACTGGTGCTAAGATCAACTTTTAAACATGAGAGTTCGATCCTGGCTCCCTTGATGAACTCCATCAGGCCGCGGAAACGCTCATTGCTGAGCTGCAGGTCC
>JAFPAQ010000030.1 GCA_017424235.1 Lachnospiraceae bacterium
GTCTCCTGATCTCCGTTAAACAGCTCCAAAAAGCTTGCCTGTGTACCTGTTGTTCCCTTTGAGCCTAATAATTTCAGGCTTCCCATAACGTACTCCAGATCCTCTAAATCCATCAGGAATTCCTGCATCCAGAGCGTTGCACGTTTTCCTACTGTTGTAGGCTGTGCAGGCTGAAAATGTGTGAATGCGAGTGTCGGCAGATTCTTGTACTTTTCAGCAAACTTTGCAAGCTCATCGATTACATTGACCAGCTTCTTATGCACAAGCTTTAATGCTTCGTTCATCACGATAATATCGGTATTATCGCCAACGTAGCATGAGGTAGCTCCCAAATGGATGATACCCGCTGCCTTAGGACACTGCTGACCATATGCATACACATGGCTCATGACATCATGGCGTACGAGCTTCTCGCGCTCTCTCGCCACTTCATAATTAATATCCTCCGCATGCGCTTTCAGCTCATCGATCTGCTCCTGAGAGATGACAGGTTTACCGTTCTCACTCAGTCCAAGCTCCATCTCCGTCTCGGCCAGAGCAATCCAAAGTTTTCTCCAGGTCTTGAACTTCATATCCTGTGAAAAAATGTACTGCATCTCTTTACTTGCATAACGCTCTGAAAGAGGACTTGTATATCTATCTGTACTCATTGTATATCCTAACCTTTCAAATTTATTTATCAAACTCTCCACGTATATCCTCTGCCGGAGGTTCAAGTGGATAAATACCATTGAAACATCCTGTACATATATTCAAACCATTTACCATTTCCTGTAAACGCTCCATTTTCAAATATCCTAACGAATCTGCTCCAATAATATCTTTTATCTCATCAACTGTTCTGTTATATGCAATAAGCTGTTCTCTTGCCGGCACATCTGTACCAAAATAGCATGGCCACAAAAATGGTGGCGAGCTTATACGCACATGAACTTCTGTGGCACCGGCTTCTCTAAGCATACGCACAATCCTGTCGGATGTGGTTCCACGAACAATTGAATCATCTATCATAATGATTCTCTTACCCTTAACATTCTCTTTTAGAACATTGAGTTTAACCTTAACGCTTGATTCTCTACTGCTTTGTTTTGGCTTAATGAAGGTTCTTCCAACATAACCATTTTTGACAAATGCTGTACCATAATGTATTCCCGACTGCATCGCATACCCAAGTGCTGCAGCATTACCTGATTCCGGTACTCCAACAACCATATCAGCTTCTACCGGTGAATCCATGGCAAGAAATCTTCCTGCTTTTATTCTGGATTCATATACGCCTACTCCATCTATCTTACTGTCAGGTCTTGCAAAATAAATGTATTCAAAAATACATCTTGCCTCCTGAGCTTTCGGAAGAGCTCTTGACATATCAGACTCTATTCCTCTTTCAGGGGATATTGTTACAGTCTCTCCCGGCAAAACATCTCTTACAAACTCTGCTCCGATGGTATCAAGTGCACAGGTTTCTGAGGTAATAATATAGCTGTTATCCCTTTTGCCAATACAAAGCGGTTTAAATCCAAACGGGTCTCTTGCTCCTATAAGTTTACGAGGACTCATAACAACTAATGAATAAGCTCCTTTTATCTTGCAACAGGCTCGATTAACTGCTTCTTCTGCTGATTTGGAATTAAGTCGCTCCCTGGCAATATGGTATGCTATGACTTCCGAATCAATGGTGGTCTGAAATATTGCACCTGTATACTCCAAATCATGTCTGAGTTCATTGGCATTTGTAAGATTTCCATTGTGAGCAAGTGCCAATGTACCCTTTACATAGTTTAGCACCAGTGGCTGAGCATTCTCCCTCGTGGAAGCTCCTGCTGTAGAATAACGCACATGTCCGACGCCTATATTGCCCGACATAGGCTCAAGCGTCTCAGGTGTGAACACTTCATTGACAAGTCCCATACCTTTGTACGTCGTAACTTTTGCTTTTGGGGCATCGGTTTGACTAACTGCTATTCCACAGCTCTCCTGTCCTCTATGTTGCAAAGCAAACAATCCATAGTACACAGTCGAAGCAACATCATTTCCATCAAAATCATAAATACCAAAGACTCCGCATTCTTCTTTAAGTCCTGTTTCATCAAGGTATCTGTCAGCTCTTCCATTAATCATTATTCTATTACCTCATCAATCACATAGACTATATTAAATTATTCGAAATCTTTTCCTGTAAGAAGTGCAAACGCTTCTTTATATTTATCAATTGTCTTATTTACAACCTCATCAGGAAGTAAATAATCACTTTCAGGATTTGCCTTTAACCAGTCTCTTACAAACTGCTTGTCAAACGAAGGCTGTCCCTTTCCTGCTTCATATCCTTCTAATGGCCAGAAACGTGAACTGTCAGGTGTAAGCATCTCATCACCTATAACAACATTTCCATTTTCATCAAGACCAAACTCAAATTTTGTATCTGCAATTATAATTCCCTTACTTAATGCATAATCTGCACATTTCTTATAAAGAGCTATCGTTGCGTCTTTAATTTTTGTTGCATACTCAAGTCCTTTTCCAGGGAATTTTTCTTCGAGAACTTCAATACTTCTTTCAAAAGAAATGTTTTCATCATGAAGTCCTATATCTGCTTTAGTACTTGGTGTATAAATTGGCTCAGGAAGCTTTTCTGACTCTTTAAGTCCTTCCGGAAGCTTAATTCCACATACTGTACCATTCTCTTTATAGCTTGCCCAGCCACTACCTGTTATATATCCTCTTACAATGCACTCAATAGGAAGCATCTCAAGCTTACGGCACATCATGCTGTTTCCATCAAATCTGTCATTTTGAAAAAATTCAGGCATTTCTTTCACATCAGTGGTAATCATATGATTTGGTATTATATCACTTGTAAAGTCAAACCAGAATTTAGACATCTGTGTAAGAATAGCACCTTTTTTTGTTACTTTATTTTTTAATATAACATCGAAAGCTGAAATTCTGTCTGTCGCAACAATAATAAGACTGTCCCCGTTATCATACACCTCACGTACTTTTCCCTCTTTAATTGGTGAAAATTCCTGCATTTCTTCCTCCATTCCGAAGTGTTTGTAAGGATTATAAATACTACCTTGCAATACTTCTGTATCCATCATATTTTTATTTTTAAAAATTAAAAAGCCTCTAATATTATATTACAGCTTTTAATTATCCTACCGTAATAATAATACCGAGACTTTTGTTTTTATGCAAGTGCTTTTTCGTAATCTGATACTAAATCAAGAATTTTCTTGGCATATTCAGGATATTTGTTAACAATGTCTTTAACCTCATCCTGTGCATCCTGTGCCATTCGTGCATTATATTCCATTCTTTTTCTTAATTTCTGTCGTCTTAAAATAAGATTATGCCTGATTTCAACCATTTCCTTATTGTCAATAAGAGCCTGAGCCTGATGCAGCCAGATATCAGGATCCTGAATATTGCTTTTTCTTAAAAGTTTGATAAGTGATGCCTGATTATAATCCATATCCTGTCGCATCTGCTCACGCTCCTGTCTTTGTCTGTTTTCCTCATTGTATTTATCCCACAATGCTTTTAACTCAGTGGAACTGTTGACATTATATTTTACATACAGATACTCTAACAGATTAGTATTATTTACATATTTTATCTTTATGGAATTTTGTAGCAAAACAAGCTTATTTATCGACTTATCAACCTTTACAAGCTCTTTTTGAGCATCATGATATCTCACATATACAATGGTCATGGTGAATGCTGCCACAAGAATAGCAATCCAATACCCAACTGAAACATCAATTTTCCATGCTGCTCCAACTATGGCAAGTACCATAATCAAAAAACACATTGAACCAACGCATATAGCAGTTATCCACTTCATGTTCGTTTGATTACTCTCTATCTCATTTCTTCTAAAACGATATGCATGCCTCTCGCCTTCAAGTCTTCCCAGATCCTTTTTTACCAATACCTGATAATCCTCTGCTTCTTTGAGTTTATTATATGCTTCCGGCATATACTGCTCAATCTTTTCCATTCTGGCATAATCTTCCTCAGACATTACACTATGCTTCTTATATATCTTTTCTTTATTATTCTCCAATTCAATAATTTTTGATGCAAAATCACGTATTTGCTGTCTGGTTTCTTTTTCAAGTGAATCAACCTCCTCCATATCAGTAAGATATGATGTAACTAAGTTATACTCACCATTTAAAGTATCAAGCTCCCTTGACGCCTCTGCCATCTGTTCAAGACATGCTGTAACATACTCTTCTCTTTGCTGATGATCATGTATATCAACATCATCACGATTTATAGCCTGTTCACACCATTCATCAAAACCAGATTCGTCCTGTTCTGTATTCCTTCTCTTTTGTGTCCATTCCTTGATTTTAGATAATAACCCCATACTTTTTCCCCCTAAAAATGAATTTCAAAAATACATTAATCCTACAATGTCTGTCTTCTGTAATCCTGTTTTAAATTCTTTATCAGCTCCCCTGTTTTTATATGATATTTTTCAATTTTACCGGATTGTTTAAGGTAGCTCAAATCTTCCAAAAGCCTTCTTTCCTTTGATGTCTGCCACTTATTATCAACCTGAATAAGTAATTGTTCTACCTTTTCAAACTCTTCAGCCCACTCTGAATTTCCCCTTATAAATGAACCATACGCATAATCAGACATGCACTTTCTCTTTGAAAGAATATATGCAACCCGCGTCTTCTTATCAGGTTTTAATTTATAAGACTTCATGTAGTAATCTGCTGCCTGTTCATATGCAAAATCAATTGCATAAATTGATGCAATATTATAATACATCTCTGCTCGCGTTTGCATATTTTTGGATGATGTGAAATCGAGTAATTCAAAATATAAAGTTAATGCCTGCCTGAATCTTCCACTGCGGTAGAGATACTCTGCCCTTTTTCTATAACGCTCAGGCATGCTAAGATTCGCCTGTTCTTTTAGTATCCTGTCTATCTTACGTATAGTTTCCTCATCATACATCTGAGTCCTTTCAAGAACAGTTGATACAAAAACAGCTATTGAAACATGTTTTCTAACATAAATTTCAAGTTCTTGTGCAAGTTCCTCAAGCCCACATTCTTCTTTTATCCAGACTACCAGTTCCATTGTAACCATTGAATCATCAAGAATATGTACTTTATCCATAAAATAATAGCACAATTCTTCAATAGAATATATATACACATCTGAAAATTTTAAATAAAATGGATTCTCTGCATAATTTCCTATACATAAACATACATTATTCATTAAATGCCTCTTATAAATCAAATTAATTATTTATTTGTAACTATTCCATATCTTAATTGTTGCATTTATTCTATCGCTTCTATAGGTATACGTTCTTTCCACACCTGGCCTGTTGAAGGAAACATTTCTCCAAACCCCTTATCAACTATTTCTATATTGATTGACTTTGAATCGTTCATGTAAAACTTCAGTCCAACTCTATTGGTTTTGTTCCCCCTGACTTTTAAGCCTTCAAGTGATATCTGTGCAACCCTTGTTCTTCCTCCATCAACAGGCGTGATAACAAGATTTATAACATTATTTTTAACCAGCATAACATCAAAATTCTTATTTGCATCATACCAGTTAGTACCAGCATCCAAAATTGGGAAATATATTTCTTCCTGTCCTCTATCACATTTCATGCCGATATTAGCGCGAAGTTTATCGTCAGAAAGATAAACATACGATGTAGATAATGTAGATGCAAGCATTTTTTCGCGCGCACCATAACAAGCTCCCTTACTAAAAAGATTATTTCCCTGAAAAACCCTTCTGCCATGGCACATGTACTTTAATGACTCTTTACACCATTCTTTTGAAAAGAAATCTCCCAACAAAAATATTGATGTGATATTTTTTTTGTAGCATTGTTTTTCCAATATATCAAGCAAAATAGCATCTAATCTTTTATAAAGCGCCTGTCTGCTTTCCTCTGTCATCTCTTTTGTATCAGGCATTTTCATCTGAGGGAAAGAATCAGTGTCTATAAAACATGCAATAGGATTAGTCTGTCTGTTAACCTGAAAATCATAACTGAGTACACCACTTTTCCTATAATCATATAAAATTACATCATGTATCCACATTTCTTCAGGCTGATGTATTATATATTGATAAAAACAGTCTTCATGGCTTTGAAAGCATATCTGTACTTTCCTATAATACATACTGTCCATTGCATCTTTTATCATTTTCATCATCTCAGGCTTCATTTCCTTCAGTGTAAATGCAATACACGAAATATCATCCATAGAAATATATGCTCCTAATAAAGCCAACGCCTTTCTTATATATATGCCCAGCAGCATATCCGGCTTATATTTTACATCGCCAACCTCTATGGGAGTATTATATCTGGCATTAAGAACAATATCCTCTATAAGTATTCCTCTGCCTTCTTCAGATGCCTTAACAGCATCCCTGCCGATAAGCCAACATGATTTTTTCTCTTCATCAGCATTTTCTAATGCAGCAGCTTTATCATTCAGTCTGCATAATACTGTAGGTATATCATATTCTTCTTCACCCATTACCTGACTAAATGTCTCAGGCATGCTCTGGTCAATTCTACAGTAACTGATTTGCGAAAAATCATTTTCCAAGTCAAAGCCGACTACAATTTTATTCTTTTTGGTAAGTTCATCGAATGCCTTATCAATCATCATTAATATCAATCCCCATTTCTGAGCATAATTAAATAACCCTGAATAACTCACGCACACAGAAATCCTGATATATATATTCCTCAGAAAGCTGTTCAGACGTCATTTCATCCTGTAATTCAATACTGGCTATAATATCATTAAGCTGTGCAAATCTTCCACTCATAAGTCCTTCGTTCTCTAACTTTTCATTATGCACATCTCCTAAAAGAGTATCACTTTGTGTAACACTCTCTTCTTCATATCCATCATCAGTAACATAATCCTCTGTAATATAGTATTGAAGTGCCTCTCCATAAAATAACTGAAATACACACACATATATACCTTCAAACATTTCATGCATGTCCTCTATATTATATCTGTCAGTTTCTTCAACAGAAACAGACTTTGAGTGTTCATAAACATTACAATCAGATGGATCAAAGAGTTTTTCATCATCCTTTAATGCATTTTCTCTACTAAAGTCACCTAACACCTTAGCGTCCGGGGTACTTGTATCAAATTTGTTAAAATCTTCATAAATATAATGAATCTTAACTCTTGTTCCAGGCACTGTTCTATATTCAACAAAAATTCTGTCTTTGAAATAATGTAACTCAGGTATGTCCTGTGCAAGCTTTTGAAAAAATGGGAAATAGATATCAAGTCTCAAAAATTCACATATAAGTTCAGTAATAGTTTCTTTAGGAATATTCTTCCTGCTTTGTGGATTTTCTGACCAGTATCTTATAAGTGCCAGTTTTGAACACTTATCCTGAATACCATTTACAGCATAGTTTTCATACATCTTATCAAACAGACCTTCATGTATTATTGCATCATTTACAAAATAATCATAGGCTGCTTCCTGTAAAAGTTCATCTACAAGCTCATAATCGTATTCTTCGTACTGAGAATACTCAAGTATAAGCAAATCCTTTTCAGGTATAACCACATGGCAATAATGTATCTGTTTTAATATTCTGTACATTATATCACAGGTATCTAATTCAAGTTCTATTGCAGACTTCCAAATATGTCTAAGATCTGTTACCTTCCCTTCATAATGCATCATCAAATATGTCAAAATCACTTCATCATATTTCATGTTTTTATAAATATAATATGATACATTTATGAGAAATTCATCCGGTGCATAGTCTTTGGTAATAATTCTCTTGCTTATAAGACGAGCAACTGCTTTAGGTTCAACATTAGCTAAGCCATAATCTTTTATCCACTGATATGCCTTTTCAAACATACCTCGCGAAATAAGATATTTTATAAACTCAGCCCTTTCATGACGTTCCATCTCATCTGCATCCATCTCTTCAAGAAAACCATCAAGCTCACCTATCATATCATTGTCATAATAATACCTTAAAAGTCTTGTTCTTATTTCCTTCTTAAAGCCTTCAATTACCTGTGGAGACTGTGCAAGATTTTTATATCTTTTCAAATTAGAAGAATTTATTGTTATATAGTTTTTGTCAAGTTCACATAAATATATATCAAAACTTAATCGTCCCTGCATACAATCAGAAACATAATCAACCATTTTTGACGTATCCATTAATTGAATATCCAAAAAGCCGACACTTTGTGTAAACCTGTTTCCGTCATCATCCTGTAAAAAGAGTTTATATTCATTTCCATAAATTGGTGCCATACAAACGCCATCAACCACCGGATAAGTACTTTCTCCATTTACCTTCTCATGCATAACAACTACCGACTTGATATTCTTGTTATCCAAGGATATTTTATGCATAAACAATAATGGTGCAAAAGTATATGCTGTATCCGATGTAAGCATTTGTTTTACAAGAACTTTTTGATAAATATATGCCAGATTTTCATTTATTCTGCCTTGTTTTATCTGCTCTATAACAAATCTTTCGATTGCTATCTTGTAGCTTTGCTCAATATCCGGATACCTATCACTGTTCATCAGCACATATGCATATAAAAAGGCATTCTTATCATATTCCAAAGTACTTTGATATGCAAAATACAAAAGCACCATTTTGGGTATCTCAAATTCGGTATTACTATTTTTTTTCTTTCCAAAAAGATCAACAGCCTCTACATCCAAAGACATCATATAATACTCATATAATTTAGTAACCCTGACAGAATATTCAACTCCTAATGCATACCATTTAAAGTATTCAGCTCCCTGTTTATCTCCTAAAATCAGCAACTGACATATAGCTGCTATTGTCTGGGCAGATTTATGTATTTTATATACCTCACATAAGGTTATAAATAAAATAGGTGAAAATTCTTTTTTACGTGCTGTAAGATACTGCATTTGATCAATAATTTCCGGACTAAGTACTTTTCTTCTGGCACCAAATAACAATACCTGTTCTTCAAACTTATCAAGCTTAAGCAACATTTTGGGATTGTTATTTAACATAAGAAAGGCTTCGCAATATATAAGAGGACTTGTACATCCCATATCATACATATCTTCAAGAAAGCTCCACTTATTATCTAAATTTCTATCAAAATCTTTTTCAAGGTTAAACAGCATCAGTCCAAGTAACCAGTTTTCCTTATCATTTACATATGCTGTATCAATTTCATCACAAACTGTCTGAATGTATATATCTTCCTGATTAAAAAGTGTAGTAACATACATACAATAATATTTTAATATATTATCTGCCTTTTCTTTTACTATTCTTTCCTCCGTATTATCAAGATACCATTTTGCTTCATTATATCGTTCCTTAGCTAAAAGTAACTCTGCATAATACAGTTGAATGAGTATATCATCTTCATCAAGGGTTCTGAGCTTTTCAACAATTGTACCTGCTTTATCAATCCATAATTCCCATGATATGTTTTTAAGTTTAAAATCAATATAATTTTTTACTAACTCAGCTAATAATGTTCTTTTTGTTCTCTTATAATCTCTTCTATCAACGTTATCTTCCATAACAATCTCTATTGGAAGAGTATATTCATTACATGCATCACTAAATATTATTTTGCCGGTATTTATTCCATTATGCAACTTCTGTGCATCTATAAACACACTAAACTCATACTTGTTATTTTCAAAATCATCACTTGTTATCAATTCTGTACAAGGCTGTAAAAAATCTCCATAGGCACACACTTTGAGTTCGGAATATCCCCAGGTATTTCTGGTTATATTCGTTGTCTTATACATGCTATCCTCTATATCTTCAAGCCAGAAACCACTTATGTCAAAATCATAGATAATTGGAGATTTCTTATTCATCTCTATAAGAAATTCTTCTACATTTTGATTATTACCATAATTCTTTGAAAATCCTACATATGAAAGATATAAGTTTTTGTCACTTTTTTGAAAGATTTCAGCAAAATCCGGAGAATAGAACAATTCAACAGCCTCCTGCCAGTTAGCCTGTGCAAGATTAGTGAAATGAAATAAGTTTTTAATTTGTCCAAGGGAACTATGCAATTGGGGTTTTTGAACTGTAATACTGTAAGGAATCGTATATTCACCATAGTTACTCAATATAGTAAATTCACCTTTTATATGGCTGCCGGTTTCTATTCCATTACTATCAAACCTGTACTCTACCAAAAAAACCTCACCATTAAAGCTTAGTTTCACAAGCTGCATTCTTGTATCGGAAGAGTAAATCCTGCATTCTGCATTTTTATTATTTGCATATATCCTAAAATGTCCCTCATAAACTTCATTATGCTTAATATCTATTTCAATGTTTTGGCAGGAAAAGCCTAAATGACGCATCTGTTCCCTGTTTTCTTGCATTGTTCCACATCCTCGTTTAGTTACTGTTTAAATTTTCATTATCGTATAATTTTTTGTCATTCTATATATGTTTTTACACAATAAACCGTATTATAAGTATAAAACATTTGTTGACATAAGACAAGAACTAATTAAAAACAGTGCACACTAGCAGCATGCACTGTTTTTAATTACATTATTAGATTTCTACAATCCATCCCTTTGGAGCTTCAATTCTACCCATCTGGATACCGGTAAGTGTATCATAAAGCTTCTTGGTTACAGGTCCCATCTCACTCATGCCTGATGGTAAACAGATTTCCTTACCATGATCAACAATCTTTCCTACAGGTGAGATAACTGCTGCTGTACCGCAAAGTCCACATTCAGCAAAATCTTTTACTTCATCAAAATATACTTCTCTTTCTTCTACTTCAAGTCCAAGATAGTCTTTTGCAACAACCATTAACGAACGACGTGTAATAGATGGAAGAATACTGTTAGACTTAGGAGTTACTACTTTATTATCCTTAGTTACAAAAAGGAAGTTTGCTCCGCCTGTTTCTTCAACCTTTGTACGTGTTGCAGAATCAAGGTACATATTTTCATCAAAGCCTTCTTTGTGAGCCGTAACAATTGGATGTAAACTCATTGCATAGTTAAGTCCTGCTTTGATATGTCCTGTTCCGTTTGGAGCTGCTCTGTCAAAATCACTGACTTTAATTGTAAGCGGCTTCACACCACCTTTAAAGTATGGTCCAACAGGAGTTGCAAAAACTCTGAACTGATATTCATCAGCAGGCTTTACACCAATAACCGGATTAATACCAAACATATATGGTCTGAGATAAAGTGTAGCACCTGAACCAAATGGTGGCACATAAGCTTCATTTGCTTTTACTACCTGTTTAACTGCTTCAACAAAACGTCCCTGTGGAAGTGTAGGCATCTCAAGACGCTCGCAGCTGTCATGCATACGCTGCTCATTAAGGTCAGGGCGGAAAATAACTGTACGTCCGTCTTCTGTTGTGTATGCCTTTAAGCCTTCAAAACATGTCTGTGCATACTGAAGAACACAGGCACATTCGCTCATCACAATATTTGCATCCTCTGTGAGATATCCCTCATCCCATGCTCCGTTTTTAAAGTTTGTTACATACCTTTTATCAGTCTGTCTGTATCCGAATCCAAGACTAGACCAATCAAGATTTTTCTTTTCCATGTCATATTCTCCCTTTCGTAATAACTCTTTGATGCAGGTACAGCCTATTTATACTAAAAGTACTTACACCAAATCTATTTGGCATTTACCATAATTTTATTTTCTAACAGCTATTTTTTATCTTTTTAGCTTCAATTTATTATCATACTAAAAAACAAAAAAGTCAACATAAATGAATTTATTAATATTGGGTAAATTTATTTTTTCTTCTTATATTTAAGGAATACATACTCAAGATCAAAATACGTCTGTTCTTCACTGTCTGCAACAATTTCCCATTCGGGCATTTTATCAAGGTCAGGACAGTATGTATCTGCCTGATACTCATAATCAATTTTTGTAACATGAGCTGTATCACAGTATGGAAGCATCTGTTTATACAAGCTTTCTCCTCCCGCAATAAAGATATCATTATCATTATACTTTTTCAATTCCTTTAAAAGTTCTTCAATGGAATTTACCACAGTTGCCCCTTTTACTTTAAAAGCTTTGTTACCTGATAAAATTATATTAATCCTGTTTTGAAGTGGCTGCTTTTGAGGCAATGACTCAAGAGTTTTTCTTCCCATAACAACCACCTTCCCTGTAGTCATTTCCTGAAACAGCTTCTGATCTCTTGGAATCTTTACCAAAAGACTGTTTTTGTAACCTATTGCCCAATTGTTATCAACTGCTACTATCATGTTCATATTAATCACCATGCTTTCTTCAAATTCGCTGTGTGCAAAAACTTCCGTTTATGGTTTTTGCACATTATCATATCCTACTATATATCAAAAAAGTACTCAGACTATTTTAACATAATCTGAGCACCTTGTTTACTTATTTTTTGGTAACTGTTCAGAACTGAGTTCTTCACAATTAGTGGTTTTGAATAGTTTCGATTCCCAATCTTAAAAATAATCAGAAATCCCATTTATCTGCAAGTGAATTAATCTGGTCTGCAAATTTAGCCAGATCTTTGTTTGCACCACCCTCATTTTTATGAATAACAGCAATAAGTCTCTGTCCTGCTGCCAAAAGTCTTGCAAATACATCTGATACAGCTCTGGTACGTTTCTTTACAACAACCGGAGATGCCTCATATTCAACCGTATTGGTTATTAAGTCTACTCTGGTTCCTGAATAAGGAGCATATGCATTTAATCCATGTTCTATCTTGAGACATTCTGAAAAGAGATTACATACACTGTCTTCTCCATGAACTATAAATACTCGTTGAGGTTTTTTCTCAAAGGCAGTTACCCATTCAATAAGTCCGGCTTTATCGGCGTGACCGCTCATTCCCGGAAGCTGTTTAATTTGGGCTCTGACTTCAACAATCTCACCAAAAAGCTTAACTTCATTTGTACCTTCAACAAGTACGCGTCCCAAAGTGCCTGCGGCCTGATATCCAACAAAAAGTATTGTACACTCCGGTCTCCACAAATTATGCTTTAAATGATGCCTGATACGTCCGGCCTCACACATACCACTTGCCGAAATAATTACCTTTGGTCTATCATCAAAATTTATCTGTTTTGATTCTTCACTTGTAATCGCAAGCTTTAATCCCGGAAACGTAAGTGGATTTATTCCTTTATTTACAAGAGCCATTGCTTCTTCATCAAAACATGTATGAATGTTTTTTTGAAAAACACCCGTAGCCTCAACTGCCAAGGGGCTGTCAACATATACTTCAAATTTGGGAAAGTCCGGAACAAGATTATCCTCTTTAATCTTTCTGATAAAATATAACATCTCCTGAG
Organism: Lachnospiraceae bacterium; assembly: GCA_017424235.1. GTDB lineage: Bacteria > Bacillota > Clostridia > Lachnospirales > Lachnospiraceae > COE1. Next base: position 13,387 of record JAFPAQ010000030.1, read on the forward strand.
TTCTTCCAACTGCAAAAGACGGTATCACAACATTACCACCCTTGGCAAATGTATCAGAAATAACCTTTGCAAGATTTTCAACATAATTGGGGTGATCTGTTGTATGAAAACGGTCTCCATAAGTAGACTCCATTACCACATAATCTGCGTTTTTTGTATAGGCAGGATCCTTTATCAAAGGCTGATGCTTATTTCCAATATCACCGGAAAAAACTATCTTTTTGGTAATATCGCCTTCTGTAAGCCATACTTCAATACTGGCAGAACCAAGCAAGTGTCCCACATCTGTAAACTTGATTTTTATTCCCTCTGAAATCTCAATCTCATCATCATAAGGACATGGTACTATTCTCTTGATTATTCCATCCGCATCTTCCATCTTATATGCAGGCTCTACGGCTTCAAGACCGGAATGTCTCTTGGCTTTTCTATTTTTCCACTCTGCCTCCTGCATCTGAATATGTGCACAGTCTCTAAGCATTATTGAACATAAATCAGCTGAGGCCTCTGTTGTATAAACGTTTCCGCGGAATCCTTTAGCATACAATAATGGAAGATTTCCTGAATGGTCAACATGTGCATGTGTAAGAAAAACATAATCAAGTTTTGCCTCATCGACCGGTATATCACAACATTCAAAAGGATTAGCACCCTGCTGCATTCCACAGTCTACAAGTATGTTTTTACCGCATGCCTGTATATAATGACAACTTCCCGTTACCTGATGATCTGCACCTACAAAAGTCAACTTCATAGCCATCCCTCCTATATACTATAAATGTATTCTCAGAATCTTATAAAAAATGCATCAAAAAAGATTTTGAGAGTATATTATCAATAAACATAACCAATTATCCATCTTTTGTTTTTAGTTTATTTATTATAATATTATCACATATTCTGTCATTTTAAAACCGGTATGACTATTTTTTGTATTAATTATGTTATTGCACATTACTGTACAAAAGTTATTATTCATGTCTCAATGCTTCTATCGGGCTAAGCTTAGCTGCTTTCCTGGCAGGATATATTCCAAAGAAAATACCTATTAATGATGAAAAAGCTGTTGCTATAAGAACTACCACAGGGTCTACCGAAGCTTTGATATCTCCCATTCCAAGTGCACCAACAATCTTACATACTCCATTTGCTCCAAGTACTCCAAACACAATTCCTATAAATCCACCAATAAGAGTTATGATTACAGCTTCCATCAAAAACTGGAATAATATTGAACCTGTTCTGGCACCAAGTGCCTTTCTTATACCTATTTCCTTTGTACGTTCAGTTACCGATACAAGCATAATATTCATAACACCTATTCCACCAACTATAAGTGATATAGCTGCTACAAGAACAACAAATATTGTAATATAGTTCAAAACTCCTGTTATCTGGTCTACCTCTGATGCAAGATCATATATTTGTATCATATCTTTTCCGCGAATGTTATAACGTGCTTCCAAAATATTTTTTGCTCTTTTGGCTATTCCCTGAACATATTCTGCCGAATCGGCAAATATGAAAAACTCTGAAAACTCCTCAGTATAATATCCATACACATTTTCAAGCACTGTTGTCGGGATTTCCATCTCAACATCACCTGTTGCAAATACCATCCCCTTCATTGCTGATTTATTGTCTTGTCTGATACCAATTATAGTATATTCCTGTGTTACTCCATATAATGTAAAGCTTATCTCCATTCCAATTACATCAGTAGAACCAAATAACTTTTTAGCACTGCTTTCAGAAATAACACACACCTTGCTGCCTTTTTGATATTCACTCTTTGTAAAATATCTGCCGCGCACCAAAGGAGCTGTATTATAATACTGCAAAAATTCATTTCCAAAAGTAGCAGCAACATCAAATGTACCCTTATTGCTTTGAGCAGTTCCTCCGTTCATCATCCATAAATCAGTAGCACCTTTAACATGATCAATCTCACTTACAAGTATATCAAGGTCATCATTATTAAATCTGATGAAATTGCCATCCTTATCATTAGGATTAGAATACAATTCTACATATCCACCAACAAGGCTGTTAAGCTGTCCACTTACACCGGCCTTTATACCTGTACCTGCTGATACAATAAGAATAACTGATGAAATACCTATGATTATACCAAGCATAGTCAGTGCTGAGCGCCCTTTATTGCTCTTTATATTCATTAATGCTATTTTTATATATTCATAAATTTTAGTCATCGGATTCCTCCTATTTACTGTTCAGGTATTGCCACAGCAGGAGTTCCCTCTACTAAGTCAATTCCACCTAATGCCGAAGTTACGATTTCAGAACCATCCTCAAGCCCACTGGTAATCTGTATATACTGTTCTGAAGAAATACCTACTTCAACATATTTTTTGCTAAGTATTCCATTCTCAATAATGTAACAGAAGTTTCCCTCATTATCTATATTTACTGCTTCAACAGGTACTAAAAGTACATTGTCTTCTTTTGCTGTAAGAATTTTTATTTTTGCTTCTATTCCCAGATAAATATTTTCATCCGGATTATCTATATGAACCCTTGCACCTACCATTGGCACGCCTGAATTGTTCTGCTCTGCAATATGATTGATTTTTGATACCTTACCTGTATAACTCTTGCCTGAAATCTCTATTTCTGCTGTCTGTCCGATAGCAAGAGTTTCCAGATCAAATTTGGATGCCTGAAATTCAACACATACATTTTCAAAGCTTTCAAGCACCATAAGCTGTGTTCCTTCCTGAACAGTAGCTCCTTCATCTACACTAAGCTGTGACACAACTCCATCAAAATCTGCAACAATACCATTAAGTGCCTGCTCATACTTCTTGCCTGCATCTTCACTTAAAAGCTGTGATTTTTCATTATTCAACTGATAACCGGTAACTTTACTTCCGTTGACAATTGCAGCTTCTGCACTTGCCTTCTGGGATTTTGCCTCTGAAAGCTTTGTCTCATAATCAGCAAGATCTTTCTTGGCCTGTTTAAGTAAATCCTCCCAATCATATTCTGTTTTATAATCTGAAAGCATACTCAGTTCATTATTAATCTTGTTTAACTCATTTGATTTTGCAGTCTTTTTAGAAAGAAGTGCTTCCATATCAGTATTTTCATTAGGTGTCTGAAGTGCCAGATCACATTCATTTATTTCTCGCTGTATATCATACATTTTAGAATAAAGACTTGCTTTTTTAGCAGCCGTACTGTCTTCAATTCCACCTGTAAGATCATCTATGTATTTATTATAATTGTCTATTTGAGCCTGATACTGTGCTATGTCAGCTTCTGCCTGTGCAAGCTTAACCTTTTGTTCATTATTTTGCTGTACGTTTGAATTAAAATCAGCTTTGCTTATCTTACTTTCAAGTTCACTCTGGCGTTTGGCATATTCTACTGCCCGCTCATCAAAGCATATAAGTAAATCACCTTCTTTTACAATATCACCCTTGTCAGCTCCTATTCCTGCTACTTTTACATTTGCAGGTGCATAAAATGTCTTTTTATCTTCTGCACCAACATGACCACTGGTGTTAAGATTAGTAGTGATTTCTCCATTAAAAGCCTTGGTAGTGTATACCTGCAAGCCAACATTCTTTCCTGCTGCTACACTTGATATCACAAGTATCACCACCAGAGCTGCTGCTATAAATCCAACTACTTTTAACCACTTTTTCTTACCTTTTGTTTTTACTGCCTTATCCTTGTTTTTCACAACCTGTCTCCTCTCTGACATACATTTTCATCTCTGTCTTTAAAAACATATTAATTATTCATTACATCTGAAATTATCTTTCCATCACTTATAGTTATAACCCGATTTGCCTGTTGAGCTATTTCATTATCATGTGTGATCAGGATTACTGTCCTGCCTTCATTATACAAATCACGAAGAATCTGCATTATTTCTCTTGTTGAATTAGAATCAAGATTACCGGTAGGCTCATCTGCCAGTATTATAGGAGGTGCCTGTGCTATTGCCCTCGCTATCGCCACTCTTTGCTGCTGACCACCTGACATCTGAGCAGGTCTGTGATTCAGTCTGTTGGCGAGTCCTACTTTTTCTAATGCCTTTAATGCAAGCTTTTCTCTTTCCTTTTTGCCGACTCCCCTGTAAATAAGCGGCAAGGCTACATTTTCTACTGCTGTAAGATTCTGAATCAAATGAAATCCCTGAAAAATAAATCCTATTTCTTTGTTTCTAATATCTGATAACTCATCATCCTCCATATCTGACACATCAGTACCATGAAGCATATATGAGCCTTCAGTTGGTGTATCCAGACATCCAAGCATATTCATCAGAGTAGATTTGCCTGAGCCCGAATGTCCTATTATTGCAACAAGTTCTCTTTCACATATTGTAAGATCAATTCCATCCAGTGCCCTAACCTCATTTTCCCCAGGATTATATATCTTTCTCATATCCCTTATCTGTATTAAGGGATTTCCTGTTGGTGGAATCTTATCAGGTTTTTGATTTTCTAATATTTCTTCCATTTACTTCCCTTCCTTTTATATTATTTATTGTAAAAACGTTTTATAACTACCGTTTTATAACTATGTTTTGATAAATCTTACTCTATCATTTCAATTATGTCAATTACATATTTATATTTATCACCCTAAATCATTAAAGTATTAGTGTACTATATAATTAACACACTAATACTTTAATACTTAACTCAGATTATGTCAATATAAAAAAAGATATATTTTGAAATTAATCAGAATATACCTTTTTCATCATTATCCTAATTTAATACCTTACTTCCATCAAACACAAACCTTTTGCCGGTGCAAGTGCCCCTGCCATATCTCTGGTTGCATTTTCAAACAATTTTTTCATTTCTTCCGGTTTTCGTTGACCAAGCCCTACCTCTATCAAAGTACCCGTTAAAATCCTGACCATATGATACAGGAAACCGTCTCCGTTATAAGTAATAGTTATATCCTTATATCCTTCTTTGGTCTCTGAATAGTCAATATCTATTGAATAAATAGTTCTTACTGTTGACTTTTTACTCTTTTTGTTAGATGTAAAAGCTTTAAAATCATGTTTTCCAACAAAATATTGTGCTGCATCTTTCATAGCTTCTATATCAAGCCGTTCAGAAAGCTCATAAACATATTTGCGTTCAAACACGTTGCGCAATGGTGAATTCCATATTCTATAGCAATAAGTCTTTTCTTTGGCATTGAGTCTGCTGTGAAATCGCTCATGCATCTGCTCAATACTTATTACTGCTATATCCTCAGGAAGATACTGATTTATATAGTCCATAACTTCCTCAGGTGTTTTATCTGTATCTATCTTAAAATTAGCTACCTGTCCATAAGCATGTACGCCTGCATCTGTCCTGCCGGAGCCATCTACCTGCACCATTTTCTGTCCGGTCATCTTTCCAAGTATTGCCTCAAACTTGCCCTGTATAGTATTGCATGTTGACTCCTGACGCTGCCAGCCCTGATACCTTGTTCCTTCATATTGTATGATAATTTTAAAATTTCTCATAAGCTATTCTCCACAAAATCTGCTTATGCATTAATGTTTTCATCATCAGCAACAAGACTGTCTATCAATTCATATATCTCATCTCTTCCCTGCTTTGATTCAGCCGAGAAAGGAATAACAACAGTACCTTTCTCAACTTCAAGCTTCTGTTTTATGAGTTTAACCTGCTTCTGAATCTGACTTCTGTTTATTTTATCAAGCTTGGTAGCTATAATAATCGGACTGTAGCCATTTGATAGTATCCATTCATACATCTGCTTATCATTAGCACTTGGTTCATGTCTTATATCTATCAGCAAAAATACTGCCTTTAAAACCTTTGACTGTCTAAGATACTTCTCAATCATTTTGCCCCATTTTTCTTTTTCCTGCTGGCTTACCTTGGCATAGCCATAACCCGGAAGATCAACAAAATAAAGCTCATCATTAATATTGTAGAAATTAATAGTCTGTGTCTTTCCCGGCTGAGCACTGGTTCTAGCAAGAGATTTTCTATTCATAAGGGCATTGATAAGAGAGGATTTACCCACATTACTTTTACCGGCAAAGGCTATCTCCGACATCTTATTATCCGGAATACTACTTGTTACACCTATCACAGTCTCAAGACTAACGTTTTTTATTACCATCAATTTTCTCCTATAAACTCTCTTTTACAAAGGCTTTGTCAATTACCTGTTCCATACTGTCAACATAAAAAATACTCATTCCTGACTTAATTTCATTAGAAATCTCATCAACATCTTTTTCATTTTTTGATGGAACAAGCACTGTCTTTATTCCTGCCATTTTGGCTGCTAACAGCTTTTCCTTAAGCCCACCTATTGGCAGCACTCTTCCCCGCAGCGTTATCTCTCCTGTCATTGCAAGCTTTGCATGAACCGGGATTTTTGTTATTGCTGATAAAAGTGCTGTTGCCATTGTTATACCTGCTGAAGGGCCATCCTTAGGAACTGCCCCCTCGGGAATATGAATGTGAAAATCATTATCTTTAAAAAACTTAGGTTTTATATCGTATTTAGGAGCAATGGAACGAATATAACTCATTCCTGTCATTGCAGATTCCTTCATGACATCTCCCATCTGACCAGTAAGTTCTATCACTCCCTTACCAGGCATTATATTAACTTCTATCTCGAGAGTGTCTCCGCCTACACTGGTCCATGCCAGACCTCTTACTATACCAATATCATCCTTTTCATTAGCCATATCTGTTCTGTATTTAGGCTTTCCAAGATATTTCTCAAGATTCTGTCCTGTAATCTTTATTGTCTTATTTTTTCTTTCCTGTTTGTCATATTTAAGAAGCTCTTTTGCAGTTTTTCTGCATATTGTGCCGATATTTCTCTCAAGATTTCTGACTCCTGCTTCCTTTGTATATGACGAAATAATAGCTTTAATCGCATTATCACTGATTGTAAGCTGTTTGTCCTTAATACCGTTCTTTTCAAGCTGCTTATCCACCAAATAACGCTTCGCTATATGAAATTTTTCATTAGCGGTATAGCTTGTAACCTCTATTATCTCCATTCTGTCCAATAGTGGTCGTGGAATATTGGAAGCATCATTGGCAGTTGCAATAAATAATACCTTAGACAAATCAACCGGTATCTCAATATAATGATCCCTAAAATGGCTGTTCTGCTCCGGATCAAGCACTTCAAGAAGTGCAGAAGAGATATCTCCTTTATAATCACTGCTTACCTTATCTATCTCATCAAGAAGCATAAGAGGATTACCTACGCCCGACTGCTTCAATGCAGCTGCTATTCTGCCTGGCATAGCACCTATATAAGTTTTTCTATGTCCTCTTATTTCAGCCTCATCTCTTACTCCACCAAGACATATTCTGACATATTTCTTATTTAATGACTCAGCTATTGATTTTGCAATAGAAGTTTTACCTGTTCCCGGCGGTCCTACAAGACACAGAATCGGTGCATCACATTTATTTGATAAGCTCCTTACTGCAAGATATTCAATAATGCGCTCTTTTACTTTTTCAAGTCCATAATGATCCCTGTCTAAAATCTCCTGAGCCTTTTCTATATCATTTGTATCCTTTGTAACCTTATCCCACGGCATATCAAGCAATGTCTCAATATATACTCTTTCTATAACGCTTTCTGAGCTTGCTCCTGCTACCATTTTGAGTCTGGCTATCTCTTTTTTTATCTTTTCCTTAACCTCATCAGAGGCTTTTAATTTCTCCAGCTTTTCTTCCAAATCCTGCGTATCAGAATATTGTACCTTATCGCCAAGCTCTTCTTTTATATATTCAAGCTGTTCCCTTAATATATATTCTTTTTGATTTTTGTCTATTTTTTCTTTGACATTAACTGCAAGCTGGGTTCTTATTGCAGCTATCTGTGCCTCATTCATTATAAGAGTAATCAGCTGTTCACACTGCTCTTTTATATCCTCAATCTCTAAAAGTTCCTGTTTTTGCTCATTTGAAAAAGGAAAATTAATCATTACCTGATTCATAATAAATGAAAGCTTATTATCTTCTTCAAAATAGCGTTTAAGCCCTTTTCCAACCTTAGGATAGAATCTTAAATATGCTTCAGCTACCTCTTTTAATGAACGAATCAAAGCCTCTTCTTCTGCATCTGCTAAATCATCATTTTCAAATATATCCTCAACAGTAGCTTTCAAATATTCTGTCTCCTCTGTATCCAAGCCTATAAGTCTGGCACGACTACAGCCTTCAACCATAACACGTTCAATATTGTTTGGAAGCTTCACCACCTGCTTAATAAATGCTACTGTACCAACATCATATAAACCTTGCCTGTCTGGTTTTTCCTCTTCAATGTCTTTTTGCATTACCAAAAAAATTTTCTGTTCCTCATTCAATGCATATTCTACAGATTTTTTTGATACTTCACGGCTAAGGTCAAAATGTATAATCATATCAGGAAGCACAGTAAGACCTCTCAATGCTACCATAGGTAATTCATACTGACTCATAATAACCTCATTTCTAGCTATATAAACAAATTCTTACACTGTCGCAATTTTCTTATAATTTAAAAAGATGATGCCAATAAGGCATCATCTTTTTATTATCTCGCCTTTTTTTCAAGTCCGGAATGCATTTCGCGATGCACTATGAAAGGCTGGCTACTTCCTTCTACAGCTTCTTTTGTAATAACACAACTCTCTATTGTATCATCTGATGGAATCTCATACATTACATCCATCATAACACTTTCCATTATCGAACGAAGTCCTCTTGCTCCAGTCTTTCTTTCAAGTGCCTTCTCTGCAATTGCTTCTATTGCATCTTCTTCAAAACTAAGCTTGACATCATCAAACTCAAAAAGCTTCTGATACTGTTTAATAATCGCACTCTTTGGCTCTTTAAGAATACGTACAAGCGCGTCTTTATCAAGACCCTTAAGCGATACATTGATTGGTACTCTACCAACAAACTCAGGTATAAGACCAAATTTGTTAAGATCCTGTGGAGTAACCTCTTTAAACAATTCACCAAGGTCACGTTCTGTCTTATCAACAATGTCCTTATTAAATCCAATAGATTTACGGTCAAGTCTTGATTCTACAATCTTATCAAGACCATCAAATGCTCCACCGCAAATAAACAGGATATTTGTAGTATCTATCTGTATCAATTCCTGATGTGGATGCTTTCTTCCACCCTGTGGTGGAACGCTTGCAACAGTTCCTTCAATAATTTTAAGAAGCGCCTGTTGCACACCTTCACCTGAAACGTCTCTTGTTATAGATACATTTTCGCTTTTTTTGGTAATCTTATCGATTTCATCAATGTATATGATTCCATATTGAGCACGTTCTACATCATAATCAGCTGCCTGTATAAGCTTTAAGAGAATATTTTCTACATCTTCACCTACATAACCGGCTTCTGTAAGAGTAGTAGCATCCGCAATGGCAAAAGGCACATTAATAATCTTTGCAAGTGTCTGCGCAAGATATGTCTTACCCGATCCTGTAGGCCCTATCATGATAATATTACTCTTTTGAAGTTCAATGTCATCCAGGTCTTTTCCACTCATGACACGCTTATAATGATTGTACACAGCAACTGATAATACTTTCTTTGCCTCATCCTGCCCGATTACATAATCATCCAGAAATTCCTTTATTTCTACAGGTTTGAGAAGATTTATATCCATACCGCCTTCAGCTGGTTCTTCTTCATACTCTTCTTCAATTATGTCCGCACAGATATCTACACATTCATCACAAATATAAACCCCTGATGGACCTGCTATCAGCTTTCTGACTTGATCCTGCGTCTTATTACAAAAGGAACATCTTACTTTTCCTTCAGTGCTTTTTCCTGCCATCGCATTTCTCCTTTTATAAATTTCTAATCATATATTATTATTTAGCTTCCGCCCTGTCTGTGATAACTCTGTCAATAAGACCATATTCCATAGCCTCTTTAGCTGACTTCCAATTATCACGCTCTGTATCAGCAGCCACTTCTTCATATGGTCTTCCACAGTTTTCTGCAAGCATTCTGTTAAGCTTTTCCTTAGTCTGAAGAATATGTTTAGCTGCTATCTCTATTTCTGTTGCCTGACCCTGTGCTCCGCCAAGTGGCTGATGAATCATGATCTCAGCATTTGGAAGTGCGAGTCTCTTTCCTTTAGTACCACCTGCAAGAAGAAACGCACCCATGCTGGCTGCCATACCGATACAGATAGTAGAAACATCACACTTAATATAGTGCATCGTATCATAGATTGCAAGTCCTGCTGTTACTGATCCACCCGGACTGTTAATATACAACTGGATATCCTTGTCTGGATCTTCTGCCTCCAAAAATAATAACTGTGCAACCACAAGACTAGCTGTAACTTCATTTACTTCCTCACCAAGGAAAATAATACGCTCTTTTAAAAGTCTTGAATAAATATCGTATGAACGCTCTCCACGACTTGTCTGTTCAATGACATATGGGACTAAACTCATAAACTCTACCTCCATTTCTAAATAATACGCTATATCATTACATTATATGATTTGTCAATTTTATAATAAGACACTTTTTACCTGTATGTTTGAAATGCAGATAAATTGTAACCATTCATAATCCAATGGTTTCAAAATCGTACTGTTTTATTTCTCTACAGCGTTCTCAATTACAAAATCAACTGCTTTCTTAATTGCAAGATCTTCTTTAATTGCCTTTGTCTCGAACTGGCCAATCATCTCTTCAAGCTTAGCAGCTTCCATCTGGTAAGCTTCTGCCATCTTGTTGATTTCTTCTTTGAATTCTTCCTCAGATACTTCAATATTCTCAGCCTTTGCAACTGCCTCAAGAACAAGTCTTGACTTAATTCTCTTTTCAGCCTGTGGCTTCATCTGCTCAAGGAATGTATCTCTTGAAAGACCTGTGAACTGGAAGTACTGGTCAATTGAAAGTCCCTGCATCTGAAGTCTCTGTGCAAAATCATCAGCCATCTGACGCTGCTGAGTTGTTACCATTGCAGCCGGAATATCCATCTTTGCATCTTCGATAATTGCTTCGATAACCTTATCTTCTTTCTGATTCTTAGCATCAGCTGCTTTCTTATCTTCCAGGTTCTTCTTAACATCTTCTTTGTACTCAGCTAATGTATCAAATTCAGATACTTCACTTGCGAACTCATCATCAAGCTCCGGAAGCTCTTTTTCTTTGATTTCTTTGATTGTACACTTAAATACAGCTGCTTTTCCTGCAAGCTCTTCTGACTGATAATCTTCAGGGAAAGTAACATTTACTTCTACTTCTTTATTGATTTCAGCACCGATTAACTGATCTTCAAAGCCTGGGATAAATGTGTTTGAACCAATTGTTAATGGATAGTTCTCTCCCTTTCCACCTTCAAATGCAACACCATCTACAAATCCCTCAAAATCAAGAATTGTCATATCGCCGGCTTTAACTGCTCTGTCTTCTACAGCAATTGTTCTTGCATTGTTTTCTCTTTCTTTGTTGATAGCTTCTTCAACTTCTTCATCAGTTACTGTTGTATCAATCTTATCGATTTCGATACCTTTATATTTTCCAAGAGTAACTTCCGGTTTTAAAGCAACCTCTGCTGTAAAAATGAAAGGCTTTCCTGCCTCTAACTGTACTACATCAATTGTAGGCTGAGAAACTATTTCTTCCTCACACTCATCTACAGCTTTTGCATAAGCTGAAGGAATAACGATGTTAGCAGCTTCTTCATAAAATACTTCTTTACCATACATCTGCTCAATCATTTTACGTGGAACTTTACCCTTACGGAATCCAGGAACAGAGAGCTTATTCTTGTTTTTCTGATAAGCCTGCTCAACTGCCTTCTCAAAATCTTCTGCTGCTGCTTCAATTGTAAGCTTAGCCATGTTTCCTTCTAACTTTTCAACCTGTAAACTCATTTGTTTTATTTCCTCCTTGAGAACCTCTATTTTATTTGTATCTTGTATATTCAGAAGTGATTTTAATGCACATAATGCATATGAATCTTATTATTATACAGTCATTTTACAATTATAGCACAAGCTTCACAAAAATAAAAGAGTTAAGTTTATTAATTAAATATAAAAAAATCGGATGCCAGCGCATCCGATTCCAAAAGCAAAGCTTTCAAAGCTACGCTTTTTGATTAAATGTTTTACACTGTCGCAATTTCTTATAATAATAAAATAAAAAGGAATATGCTCATCGCATATCCCTTTTTATTTTATTCAGAGTATTTTATTTAATTGACTCTTCGTAGTTTTTAACCATTCGTCTTACCATCTCACCGCCGATTGAACCAGCTTCTCTTGATGTTAAATCTCCGTTATAACCTTCCTTAAGGTTAACACCTAATTCACTTGCTACTTCTGTCTTAAATTTATCCATTGCTGCCTTTGCTTCCGGAACTTCTACTCTGTTTGATCTACTTGATGACATATCAATTACCTCCATAAAACTTTTTATGATTTGTTATCATTTCCAAAATCTATTTTCAAAGATAAGTTTCATCACTTATCTTAATCCTAGTATTAACACTATAAAAAGTTTTATGAATGGTATTTATTTGATTTTTTTCTTGTTTTTTCCTTAAAATCTGTTTTTATAATCGCCCTGGTCAAGTCCTATAAAATTTCGGTATATCTTTAAAAATACCTGCATTATATCAGGGTCGAACAGGCTGCCTGCTCCTGCCTCCATGTAGTCAAGGCTCTGTTCAAGAGGTATAGGCTGCTTATATGCCCTTTCTCCAAGCATTGCATCAAATACATCAACTATCTTGACAATCCTTGCAGATAAAGGTATTTCTTCACCCTTTAATCCCTTTGGATAACCTGTTCCGTCCCAATTTTCATGATGATACCATGCAATATCTATTGCCATATTGACAAAATCATTCTTTTCAACACCGTCATATATATCAATAAGTGTCATTGCCCCAAGCTCAGCATGTGTACTCATTATTGTTCTTTCTTCATTTGTAAGGGGTGCATTCTTAAGCAAAATCCTGTCAGTTATCATTATTTTACCTATATCATGCAATCCTGCACTGGACTCTATCGTATCAATAAAATCATCTGTAATTCTGTCTTCAAACTTTGGTGACATCTGCATTCCCTGTGCAAGTATCCTGCTGTTATAAGGAATATTGCGATAATGCGAACCACTTACGCACTCTCTGTTCTCTACCAGTCGTGCAAGGGCTGTCATGATATTTTTCTGCTCAATTCTAAGCTTTTCCATCTGTCTTGCAACAACGGTACTAAGATTTCTATTATTTTCCTCCAGATCCTTTTGCATAGAATACAGCTTGAGATGTGTATCAATACGCATCTGTACTTCTGTCTGGTCAAAAGGCTTGGGTATATAATCAACCGCTCCAAGTGCAAAGCCCTGACTGAGATCGGAGGCAGTATCCATGGCAGATATAAAAATGACCGGTATATCTCTGGTATATGCATCTTTTTTCAGCATTGAACAAAATGTAAATCCATCAATTTCAGGCATTGAAATATCTGACAAAATTACCTGAGGCAGACTTTCACTTTCCTGCAAAATCTGCAAAGCCTCTTTTACACTTTGCGCCCTGAGTGGCTTATATCCCATATTTTTAATAATTTCTTCTAATATTATAAGATTAACTTCAACATCATCTACTATAAGAATTTTTATCTCTTTATCTTTTAATTCCGGCATCCCCATTTTATACCAGCGTCCTTTCCGTAACCCGAACATCCTTTGCGTTGTATTTACATCACAATGTCTTTTATCTCTTCACGAAGCATTTCTTTTACCCGTTCTGAACATTCTCTGGATTTTTCATAATCAGATTTTCGTATAGACATTTCCATTCTGAATACTGCCCTTTGAAGCTCCTTTGAACCACCAGCGGTAAGCTGTTTTACAGTTGCCGCAAAGCTTTCTGTCTTCTGCCAGTTATCCATATCCATACTAATATTCATCTTTTCAAAATAATTTCTGATTTCACGTTTATTTATATCACTGCCAAATTCATACATAAGATCCTGTTCAGCAACTATCTTATTTACATTAGTTGAAGATTTCCATGTTCTTATCGGAGACTCCTCAATATGTTCTTCATCATTTGGCTCAAGTTTGAGTCTTATGGTGAAATTAAAGCTCGAACCTTTTCCCTTCTCACCATCTGCCCATATTTTTCCCTTCATCATATTTACAAGCTCTTTAGTTATCGAAAGTCCCAAACCGGTACCTCCAAATTTTCTTGTAATGGATGCATCTACCTGCGAAAAGCTCTTAAACAGCTTATCCTTATCCTCCTGGGCAAGACCTATTCCGGTATCAACTACCATAAAAAACAGTTCAATTTCATCGTCAAGCTTCATATTTAATGTAACTTCTATTCCTACATAACCCTGTTCTGTAAATTTTACTGCATTAGAAACAAGATTGTTCAGTATCTGGGTAAGCCTTAATTCATCACCTATAACTTTGTCAGGTATATCATTAGCTACATTCAGCATAAAACGCAGACCTTTTCTTTTGGTAAGCGTTGTAAACATTTTTTCTACCTTTGACATAAGATCATAAAATGAAAATGGCTTTTCCTCTATCTGAAACTTACCTGCTTCAAGTTTTGAAAAATCAAGGATATTGTTTATTATACCCTCCATTGTCGAACAACAGTCCAATATCATCTTAAGGTACCCTGTCTTTTGAAAATCCTTTTCATTTTCAAGCAAAATCTCTGTATGACCTTTTATTCCATTAACAGGAGTCCTGAGTTCATGTGTTACATTCGCCACAAACGCATCTCTTGCCTTCATGGATTCCTGCATCTTTATAGTAGTTTCTTCTACTTTTTTAATACTCTCTTTATATCTGGTCATATCAACTGCAGTACATACATAGACATTTTCTTTTTCCATAAAAGTTATTCTAAGCTCAACCGGAAAACATGTCTTATTCTTTCTGTAAATTACAGTCTCAATTATATCATCATTTGTATATGCCTGCGAAAGCTTTACATTGCCAGACTCAAGCACAAAAGTACCAGTGAGTACCTCACCTATAAATTTTCCCTCTAATTCATCAGCAGTATATCCGGTAAGTTCAAGAAGCCTCTCATTGCAGAAATCCATTTTGCCACTCTTATCATATCGAATAACACATTCCTGACTATGATTTAATATGAAAAATAATAGTTGTTCTTTGTTCTCTACCATCTATACATCATACCTTTCCCTCAAAATCAAATTTATTTATACGATAATGCTAATAACCATGCAGAAGTTCTTTTCATACTATTCTTCCTCTTCTTCTGTCATATCATCAAAATCAAGCGCCTCATCACTCAACAGTTTTACGGGGTCAAGCAAAAGCTTCACTCCCCCCTCCATCTTACCTATACCACGTATAAATTTACTTTGAGTTGTCTCTTTGGAATTGTTACTATTATGTGTAATATTTGGAGGTGGCAGAATATCTTTTTCTTCAATAGAAACTACTTCTGCTATATTTTCAATAATAAGACCTACCTCTACAGACTGCACTTCAATAACAATAATGCAGGTTCTGTCATTGTATTCAAATGATTCCTTTCCAAATCGGTCAGCTACATCAATTACAGGAATTATTTTTCCTCTCAGATTAATAAGTCCTCTGATAAAATGCTCTACCTCAGGTATTGGTGCAATTGGCTGCATCTGGATAATCTCATTAACATATTTCAATTCTATCCCAAACACATCACTTCCAACCTTAAAAGTCATGTATTTTCCCTGTCTTATATCTTCCTTTTCCTGCTCCTGTACAGTAGTTTCTTCTAATAGTTCTTCCATAGTAATCCCCTTTCAAATATATTCCCCTATCCGGAACTAAATCAGTCCAAGCTTCTGAAGAGTACTCTTAAGTCCATCCATATCTATAGGCTTTGCACAGTAAACTGTACATCCCAGTTCAAATGCCTTCTTAACATTTTTTTCTTCATTTAAAGCTGTTGTCATTATTACCTTGGCCTGCTTTTCGGGTGGTATCTTGTTTTCCTTCTCCAGTTTACGAATATTTGATAATGCCTGATATCCATCCATTATAGGCATCATTACATCAAGACAAATCAAATCATATGGATTGTCTTCTTCTAATGCCATCATAAATGCATCTATAGCTTCCATTCCATCTACAGTTACATCACACTCTCCATACACAGAAAGAAATTTAAGTATAACTTTTCTACTTGCAAAATCATCTTCTGCTATTAGTATTCTCATAGTAATCCTCCATTCTACTTATTTTTATCTAATAAATAATATATTTTACTTGCTATATTTTCTAATGCCACCTGCCACATTACTGCACCTATATCATAGGCCGCCTTGGGCATTCCATAAACCACGCAGCTTTTTTCATCCTGACCAATGGTTCTTGCTCCTGCTCTTCTCATATCAAGAAGTCCCTTTGCTCCATCTTGTCCCATTCCGGTTAAAATAACACCAATAGCATCCTTTCCGGCAACTCTTGCAACTGATTGGAACATGGCATCAACAGATGGACAATGACCGCTTACCTTTTCACCTGCCCTGCATTCCACCTGATAAAAACCATTGACTTTAACCAGTCTCAAATGCTTATCACCAGGTGCCAAAAGAACCTGCCCTCTTTTTACAATATCACCGGATTTAGCTTCCTTGACACTTACCTCACATTCATTATCAAGTCTCTGTGCATACATCCTGGTAAAACCCTCAGGCATATGCTGTACCATTATCACTCCGGGAATATCCTTTTTAAATCCACTAATAACCTTTGCAATTGCCTCTGTGCCTCCTGTTGAAGCTCCAATGGCAATGACAGTTTTCTCATTCTGACCAAACATCTCCAGGTCACTGTCACATTTTGTATTCGCATTGTCTTTCCAATCAGGATAAACTGCTTTTTTTATCCTCTCAGGTATATTTTCATAATTAAGCGAATTATATGCATCCGGCATACATTCATAATATGTAATAAAGTCTGTTGCACCTGCATCATATGCCATTTCCTCACATCTGGGTTCAGCAAGAATAATTGCAGGCATTGGATGCTGCGGCATAAGCCTTTCCAAAAAAGTAATACCGTCCATTCTCGGCAGTTCATTTTCCAGAATCATTATATCCGGATCACAGTCTATTATTCGGTCTCTCGCATCATAGGCATTACCTGCCTCCGCTACTATATCAAGTTCAGTATCAGAATCAATAATATTCCTTAAAGCACATATAAGTTCATATGCTCCTGCAACCAGCAGAACTTTAATATTTGCCATACCCATTCCCTCCAAATTGTAACCATTTATTTTCTATATATAGATGGCTGCACATATCTGAATTTAGTATTTGTCTGGGTAATAGACTCTGTTGAACCTATAAATAAATAACCCCCCGGCTCTAATACTTCATATATATTATCCAAAAGCTTCTGTTTTGTTTTTTCATCAAAATATATCATTACATTTCTTATAAAAACAATGTGTAAAGGCTTTCTAAAAGGTAATGTACTCATAAGATTAAACTGTCTGAATAAAACCTCTCTCTTTAATTCATCTTTTACCATGTACTGTTTATCATTTATCTGTTTAAAAAATCTGCGCACATAATGCTCCGGAAGATTTTCAACTGAATCCTTGGAATATATTCCCTTAACTGCTTTTTCCAAAACACTAGTATCAATATCAGTTGCAAGTATCTTGGTATCCCACTTATTATGCTCAAGTCCCAAATAGTCCATACACAGCATTGCAAGTGTATATGGTTCTTCACCGGAAGAAGAGGCTGCGCACCATATTCTCCAGTCATGTGTATTCTGTGTTCTTTCTTTAAGCTCCGGAAAGACACTCTTTTTAAGATAAAGAAACTGCTCATATTCACGCCAGAAATAAGTATGATTGGTTGTAAGTGTATTCATGAGAGTTTCTGCTTCAGGACCTGTTGGATATTTTTCTACAATATCCATAAATTCATTGTATGACTTGTATCCATTTCTTTGCATATAATTATCCAGTCTGCCCTGTATCAGAACCTTTTTATCACTCAGATTGATTCCTGATTTTCTTTTCATATATACAACAATCCGCTCAAATTCCTGCTGTGAAATCATTTATATGAACCATACCTTTCTGTTACATACATATCAACATGTAACTTATTTTAAATTATCTGTCTTTTTTCTCTATTGTACGCATTATATTAATAATTATAGCATTATTACATAATATTGTCAAAAAAAAGGTTCTAAAACCTTTAACTTTATCAGCTAAAAATTTTAGAACCTTTTATTTTATAAGTACACTATTTTTTTGCCAAGCGCATCAGCAGTTGGTCTGTCTGTCAAAGTGGCAACTATTTCAAGTCCAAAATCAATAGATGTGCCCATACCGCGACTTGTGATAACATTTCCATCATGTGAAACCTTGTCAAACACTACCTGTGCACCCTTTAATTCATCTTCCATACCCGGGTAAATACATGCTTTTCTTCCCTCTACAAATCCAAGATGACCAAATATCCTTGGTGCTGCACATATAGCTGCTATAAGTTTGCCTGAATCGTAAAACTCTTTTAACTTATCAGTAAGCATGGTACATGCTTCAAGATTGTCCACACCGGCAAGTCCACCCGGACATATCAAAATATCATAGCTGTCAAAATCTGCGTCTTTTATCGCTTTATTCATTTCAACTGTAATACCATGAGAACCTGTAACTGTGCTATTGTTATCGATTGCAACACATTCAATCTCAATTCCTGCACGTCTCAATAAATCTACTACGGTAAGGGCTTCTATCTCCTCATATCCTTTTCCAAAAAATATTCCTGCTTTTTTCATTTTCGCTCCATTCTGCCATTATTATGGCTCAATTAATCTACAGTTTCTTCATTGCCATATTTGAATTATGATAAGCTGTATCCATAGTCACATCCTGATCAAACCATTCAGGCGGTATAAATGCATCTGCCATTTCTATTGATGGAAATTCCACTTCTGCCATTATCAATGGTGCAAAAGGTGCCTCAAAAATATCAAGCTCAATCTTTAACTTTGGCATTTTTACAGGCAGATAATCATCTTTAAACATTGGATTTTCAATAGGTATAATATATCTTTTCTTTGAAATAATATTTCCATCTGCCTTTGCAAGTAAATGTTCATAGGCTTCCTTATCCAAAGGCAGATTATACTCTTCTCTTGCCATAAGCCCACTGCCCTTATAAGTAAGATAATACTTATCATTTGACCTGCGCACTCTGACCACAGGCGCAATATTCAGATATGCCTGTTCAATAATCTTGCAAGGATAAGAATCCAAATTCGGCGGTAATTCTTTCAGAGTATATTTTCTTTCGATTTCCATATTCTCCATTAGTTTTTCATCCTTTCCACCATTAATTCTAACTTACATTAATCTCTAATGCAAACTTCTTTTCTATTGCTTTTAAGTATTTTTATGATTCCTTGAAAATCAGTCCCTCTACATTATTTACCATTTCCAAGGCTGATGCGATTACCGCATCCATATCATAATATTTATACTCTCCAAGCCTGCCGCCAAAGATTACTTTACTCTCTTTATCTGCAAGTTCACGATATTTTGTATACAAATCACCATTCTTTTCATCGTTTA
>JAFPAQ010000225.1 GCA_017424235.1 Lachnospiraceae bacterium
AATACAGTCGCAGCAAAAGTTAATTGGCAGTTTCGAACTGCCGATGCCAGAGTGAAGTTGAGTTCATTGTATCCTAAGTTTACAACAGCTTCCGAATAGGAAGTTGTTGTAATGCTAAATATCAATATGTCATTACACTAGGAGGGACTGTGACATGAATATTGAAATCAGAGATATCGGAAAAATAGAACATGCAGACGTTACACTAGATGGCATTACAGTGATAGCAGGAGAAAACAATACGGGGAAAAGCACAATCGGAAAGACAGTTTTTGCGGTTTTTAATGCATTGAGAAACTGGCAGCAAAAATATGTTAATTCATGTTCCCGGAGCATAGATTTAGCTTTAAATAAGCTATCCGAAGAACTTGAAACATTCTGTATGGACAAAACGAATGCCAAGAGGAGACGAACGAACCGGGTAGGAAAGCTGATAGAGGATTTGAGCTATAATCAAGACTTCATTGCCTACATTGAAGATTACAAATATTCGGAGGTACAGGAACAGAGAACCAAAGCACATCAAGAGATTGCAGTGTTGTTATCTAAGTTATGTATTGATTATGTCGGGGCTTATCAAAAGACTTCCCAGGAACTAATCAATGAGCATAAATCATTTTTTGATGCGTGGATTGAGAAAGTAATCGTGTATATTGAGGATAATATTGAGCTTGATGAGAGAGTGATGCAGGGAAATGTTATTAGAAAATCATTTTCAGATTGCTTTAAGTCGCAGTTTGTTCGAGAAGATAAAAACAATGCTTTTATTAACATAAAAATTGATGATAAAAAGTATACAATTAAACTAAAAAATATGGATATTGATATTTCTGCACCTATCCGATTCGACAAAAATGTGTATTTTATCGAATCACCAAAGCTTTTTGATGAGATAGGAAGCCTGCGTTCTGGATGTGATGCGGAGCAAGAACTTCAAAGTATAATGGTACCAAATTCATTTTTAAGTGCAAAAAGAATGCTAACAAAACGTAGACCGTTTGGTACAGAGTTTGAGGATACAGTTGAAAATACGCCAGAAGATTTGACAGAAATATTAAAAATGCTACAGTCTGAGATGGGTGGATATGCGCACTACTATGTAAAAGAAGGTATTAAATTTAAAGATAGCAGTCTCAAAAATCCTATCCCTGCGCAAAATGTCTCCACAGGCTTAAAAGCGATGGCTTTCCTCGAGTATGCTCTGCGTATGGGGGCGATACAAAAAGGCGATATTCTGATACTGGATGAGCCGGAGATTAATCTTCATCCGGATTGGCAGGTATCTTACGCAAGGGCATTGGTACTGCTCCACCAGAAGTATGATCTGACACTGTTAATCACCTCACACAGTCCATATTTCATCAGGGCCATTGAGTGCTTTTCCGATAAGTATGATGTGATGGACAAATTAAATGTATATCTGGTTGCTCAAGATGAAGACGGAAAACAACGGATTGACAATGTAATGGAAAGCGAGTATGGAATGACAGAATTATATGATAAGCTGTCAGCACCACTTGATAGCTTGCAATATATTATATAACATAAATAATCTGATGATAGAAACTGTAGGGGAGACATTATGAATCGTTGTGTTCTTAAGAGAATTGTGAAACAAAAAAATATTGTCAAATATTTGTATGATATTGAAGGCGAATGGAAAAGGTATTTTGCAGTAAATGAAGAGTACTATATTGAGTACGATATGAATATAGAAGATATCCCGGATTCTGTCCTATCAATTCCATTTATTGGAAATATTGTTGTAATGGCATCTTTATTTGGAGCACAGATTCAAGTAAAAGATATTGACAAAGACTTTTTGGAATCCATTCCTGAATTTATGGAGGGATACAAAAACATGTATCCTGAATTAAATATAGATTATAGTCAGGTAGTCTCATATGAGAATGTAATATCTAACAGTTGCAAAAAATCATCAACTAATGCCATGTTGTTGTTTTCAGGTGGTGTTGATGCATACTCTTCATTGATATCTCATGAGGAAGAGAAACCGCTTCTTGTGACAATATGTGGAGCTGATGTATCAAGCGATAACGAGAATGCATGGCAGAAGATAATAGATAATAACAATCAAACTGCAGAAAACCATGGACTTCCTATAGTAACAATAAAATCAAGTTTTAGAAAGATTTTGAGAAATGATTTACTTGATGAGTGGTCATTTAGTGTAGCTGGTGATAATTGGTGGTATCTTTTTCACCATAGTGTAGCAATGATGACTATGACTTCTCCCTATGCATATACCAATGATATTGCAATATGTTATTTTGCTTCTACATATTCGGTTAATACCGGGGGGGGGTATAAGATAGCCTCTGACCCATCAATTGACAACTATGTGAAATTTTGCGGATGTCAGATAGTACATGATGGATTTGAGTTTAGCAGGCATGAAA
>JAFPAQ010000226.1 GCA_017424235.1 Lachnospiraceae bacterium
CAGAATTTTTGAATTTACAGATAAACAGCCGTAAATAATAATTATAAGTTTTACAGTTTTATTAATACATAGCCGTATAAGGTGCATTTTGTTACAGAATGTGCTATTATATACTCTGTTATTTAAATTCTTAGAATTTGCTGTACAAATTAAAATGCAGTAGCAGATGAAAGGATAAGGGAATTTTATGAGTAAAAAAAATAAAAATAAGAATTTGTCAGAAGAAGATTACAGTCCGGTCAAAGCCGGTAAAAAGAAGAAACATAGAAAATTCTGGCTGGGTGTTAAGATTTGTTTTCTTTTTATGCTATTGGCAGTTTTAGCTGCTGTTATTGTATTATATGTGAAATACGGCAATGAGATTCTTCGCTGGCAGCAGGAGTCAAAGTCTACAATAGACAACTCAACTCTTGATACATTTAAGGCATCAGAGACAAGTCTTATATACGCTTCTGATAAATCTGTGATTGCAAAGCTTAAGGGGGATAAAGACTCCTATTATTTAACATTTGAGAAAATACCTAAATATGCAAGGGATGCAATGGTAGTATCTGAAGACAGGGAGTTTTACAAACATGAGGGTGTAAACTTTTTGTCTACAATGAAGGCAGCTGTGCTTCTTGTAAAAAGCAAGCTGACACATGAAGATATAACGCGAGGCGGAAGTACCATTACTCAGCAGCTCGCAAAGAATGTTTTTCTGACCAATCAGCAAACATATGAGCGTAAGGTAAGAGAGATATTTATGGCTTTGGAACTGGAAAAGAGGTATACCAAAGACCAGATAATTGAATTTTACATGAATAATATCTATTTTGCCAATGGATATTATGGTATTGAGGCAGCAAGCAGGGGATATTTCAGTAAATCTGCATCGGAGCTGAGTCTTGCTCAGATAGCATTTTTATGCTCTATACCTAATAATCCTAATCTTTATAATCCTCTTGATAATTATAGCAATACCGTGAAACGAAAATCTCGTATTTTATCGCAGATGCTTGAAGCGGGTGTTATTACGGCGGCAGAATATAGTGATGCAAATTATGAAGAGATTATTCTTGACCCTGCAGAATCTATAAAAACACAGAATTATATGACTACCTATGCCATAAGCTGTGCAACAAAAGCTATTATGCAGGCTCAAGGATTTAAGTTTAAATATGAATTTGATTCTGAAAAGGAGAGAAAGCTGTATAATAAAGAATACGACACAGTATATAATGAATGTTATAATTCATTGTATACCGGCGGATATAGAATATATACATCTTTAAGCAAGAAAAAGCAAAAGCTTCTTCAGTCTTCTGTTAATGACAAATTGTCAGTGTTCAAAGAAAAAAATAAGAAAGACAAGACATATAAGCTGCAGGGCGCTGCTACATGTATTGACAATGAAACAGGTTTTGTTGTAGCTATAGTAGGAGGACGTAAGCAGAAGTCGATAACAGGTTATACGCTTAACAGAGCATACCAGAGTTTTAGACAGCCGGGAAGTTGTTTTAAACCGCTTGTTGTATATACACCGCAATTAGAGAGGGGATATACTC
>JAFPAQ010000227.1 GCA_017424235.1 Lachnospiraceae bacterium
CGAAAGGAATTCGCAAGAATTCAAGCTGAGAATCGTTACAAGGAAAAGGTAAAACAGAAGTTTAACTCATGGGTTAATGAAACTATTGAATTATTAAAAGAATCTGAGGAAATTATTGAGAGCGCTAGAGAATCTTTTATAGATAAAAATCCTGGCGCCGTATTTATCTCAAATGGATTCGCTTATCTGCTTCATAAAGAACCTATTGTTGGATATTGGCTAGATATTCTATGTATGGGGTCAGAAGAAGAAAAGCGTGAATTCTTCCTAACTGATGGGAAGGAGGTGACACGCATTGCAGCAAATATTAAGCGAGCAGGAGAAGAAATCCTTGGAAGAACTGGAAAGCGAGCTGGATAACATTGCGACTTATACGGTTGATGATGTGAAGGGGATGCTTGACTGTGATGATAAAGGGCATGTTTATCAAGGCATTGATAATTGCATGGTTATATTAAGAAATGACCCTATTCTCGCTGGTGCAATATGTCATAACGACCTTAATGGGAAGATGGATATCGTAAAAAATCTTGGATGGGGAAAACCATCATCTGGCGGTATTCGTGATGTGGATATCAATCAGATTGAATGGTATCTGGAACGTACATATGGCATTAAGAATTATAAAGCGATTGGAAAGGCATTAAACATTATTGCCAGTCAAAATCATTACCATCCTATAAAAGATTATTTGGAAAAACTTGAATGGGATGGAGTGAGTCGCATGGAAGAATTTCTTCCTAAATATCTTGGTGCTGATAAGTCAGAATATACAACAGAGGTTTTGACACTCATGATGCAGGCAATGATTCACAGGATATATGAACCAGGATGCAAATTTGAAATTATGGTATGCCTGGTTGGTGGACAGGGAGCAGGTAAATCTTCGTTGTTTCGACTTTTAGCGATTAAAGATGAGTGGTTTTCTGATGATTTAAGTAGGCTTGGCGACGAAAATGTATATCGAAAACTTCAAGGTCATTGGTTGATTGAGATGCCGGAAATGCTTGGAACCGTAAACGCAAAGACCGTAGAAGAAATAAAGTCATTTCTAAGCCGCCAAAAGGATAACTATAAGATTCCATATGAAACACATCCCGAGGACAGACCAAGACAGTGTGTATTTGTTGGTACCAGTAATGCACTTGATTTTTTGCCATTTGACCGTACGGGTAATCGTAGATTTGCACCTATTATGATTCACCCTGAGAGGGTAGAAAATCATATCCTTGCGGATGAGAAGACATCAAGGGAGTACATAAATATGCTTTGGGCAGAGATGATGGAAATGTATCGCAAGAACAAAAAGCGTCCATTGAAATTATCTATGGAAACTGAAAATCATCTTAAAGAAATCCAGAAAGAGTTTATGCCTGAGGATTCTAAGATTGGAATTATTCAGGACTGGCTTGATAACTGTAATGAAGATTATGTATGTAGTTTGATGCTCTATAGTAAGGCTTTACATCATGAATATGAAGAACCTAAGCAGTATGAGCTTAGAGATATCAACAGCATCATGAATAACAGCATTACCGGATGGGAGAAAGCGCCGCAGCATCGTTTCAAGGATTATGGTAGACAAGCTAGTTGGAAACGTATTTCAGATTCAAATGGATTTGTACAATTACCAGAGGATGCACAGTTACCATTTGATTAAAAAGTTTTTTAGAGCGAAATGACAATATTCGATGACAAAGGGATGTCATAGAAAGTGTCATTTAACAAAATGACAAAAAAATACCGTATTTAAGGGATTTGCAACCTTTGTCATCGATGTCATTTCGTTTTTGGTAAAAAGAGTTTTATTAGAAAAATGTCATTTTGCTTTGTCATTCGACATTGCGATTTTAGAAAAGGAGAAAAATAGAATGGAAAGTTTTAACATTAATGGAAAATTATTAATTGGAATTGATCACGGATATGGAAACATGAAGACACGCCACGCTGTATTTAAGAGTGGTGTTAAGTGCTATGCATTAGAGCCTGCAATCGCTTCAAACGTTCTTGAATACGATGGAAAATACTATGTTATTGGCGAGAGTCACAAAGTATTCATAGCAAACAAGAATGAGTATGATGATTACTATATCCTTACGCTGGCAGCCATTGCAAAGGAATTATCTTTCAGAGGAATCAATACTGCAGATGTAGTTCTTGCAGTAGGACTTCCGGTTAACTGGATGTCTAATCAGAAGAAAGAATTTGCGGAATATATTATGAGAAAGAAGGAAGTTGATTTCAAGTTCTGCAAGGATAGTTATCATATAAAAATCTGTGATGTAAAAGTATATCCGCAGGGTTATGCCGGAATAGTGGCAGCTTTACCAAGTTACACAGGTGTAAATATGTTAGCAGACATAGGTAATGGAACTATGAATACTATAGTGATTACAAACGGTAGACCGATATCGGACAAAATTTTTACTGATAAACTGGGAGTTCACCAGTGTGTAAAAAGAATTTATAACGCACTTCAAGCGGAATGTGGAAAGTTACCTGACGAAAGTCTTATAGAAGGTTTTCTTAGAAAGGGAACTGCAGATACATCACATCGAATCTTATCTATCATGCAGATGGAAGCTGAGAAATATACGGCAGAAATCTTTGATAAACTCAGCGAATATGAATATGATCCAGAGTTAGTAAAGCTCCATATCATAGGTGGAGGCGGATGTCTGATAAGAAACTTTGGTGCTTACAATTCCGAAAATGTTGAAATCATTACAGATATCTGTGCGACTGCAAAGGGATATGAAAGCTTATATCTGACAGAGTCCAGAATGAAAAAGGGAGCATAAGCAACCGCTGAGGTAAATGTCTATGAAAGAGAAAAGAATCAGTCTTCGTTTTCGGACGGACAATGCACAGGATATGAAAGTATGGCAGCTTCTTGAAGAAGCTGCCAGGGATAAAAACGCATCAAAGAATTCTATTGTGATAGAGCTTTTACTAATAATGCTTGAACATGAGAATTCTAATGATGCGCTTGCTGAGCATATAGCTGAATTGGTTGCAACGAAACTAAGTGGGGCAATGATTCAGTGCGAAGCAAGGGGGACAACAAGCACAGAAAAACACGACGATACAGTAGAATCTGTGCTTGTGTCCCAGGCAGACGAACCGGTTGTTCTTGGTGAGGATGCCGTCGATTTGCTCGATATGTTTGGTTAGGCATCATAGTGATGCCACTATACAAACATAAATGGTGCCACTTTGGTGCCATATTCGAGGGAATCGACCAGGTCGTATTGAGAAACAGATTGCAGTATCTTTTGTTCGAAATATGACCTGAAAACCTGCCTACGGTTTTGGGTAGGCAGGAAGCTCTCTGCAAGAGTCCCTCGGAAGGAGCGACTGGGCTTTTGATACGCAGTGTCAAAAGTAATAAGGAGTTACTCTTGGAAAGAGTAACAGAACCCGGTGAATACACCGGGAGCCCGCTTAGGCGGGGCATAGCAAGAAAAATGATTATAAAGGAGATGAATTGCCTATGGGAAAAACAATTTCTTTTGTAAAAGGCAAAGGAAGTTTATCACATAATAACAGAGACTTTGTTGCAGATAATGTAGATAAGGATAGGATGGATTGGAATATATATTATATTCAGCAATCACTTAAGGAAGCGTATGCTTTACTTTTTACTTCAGCTATTGAAGATTATAATTCAAAGCAAAAGCGAAAAAGCAGGTGGGTAACTGATTATCTGAGTGACATTAAAAATTCTGGTAATAATGAAAAGCCATTTTATGAGGTGGTTGTTCAGATTGGAAGAAAGGAAGATACCGGCGTACTTGATGTGGATGGAAAGTTGTCCATGGATGCTGAGGTAGCGAAAATGATTTTGGATGAATACGTCAGAACCTTCCAAGAGCGAAATCCGAACCTGTATCTTTTCAATGCGGTATTACACATGGATGAGGCAACACCCCACTTGCATTTGGATTATATACCTGTTGCTCATGGTTATAAGACAAAAATGCATACTCGTAACA
The DNA here is from genome assembly GCA_017424235.1 of Lachnospiraceae bacterium. GTDB lineage: Bacteria > Bacillota > Clostridia > Lachnospirales > Lachnospiraceae > COE1. Next base: position 3,996 of record JAFPAQ010000227.1, read on the forward strand.
GTCTTACAAAAGCATTGCAGGAAATGGGAATTGAACCAGCGACAAGTAAGCTAGATACCGAGACAATGCATTGGCAAAAACGTGAGCGAGACTACCTCATGGGGATATGCAGAGAAAGAGGACTTGAGGTTGAGTTCATCGGTGAGAAGCGTGACAACTATACAATTCCTGAATACAAAGCTGCTAGACAGGCTGCGGATGAATTAAATGCTGAGCTTGAGATATTAAATGCTGAGAAGCAGGAAGCAGAAGCTGCTATTGCATCTATAAATTCTGTAGCAGAGATTTCTAGAGAAGAGGTTGCAGAAAGTAAGCAGCACCTGGCAGAAATAAATGCGGAAATTGCCGAAAGGGAAAAACGCTATGCAGTATATGAAAAGAAAATAGATAAAGTTATTGCTGCTGGTAAGCCGGTAAAGAAAGAACTTGATTCGATTAGAAGTAGAACAAAATTACTTCCTGTAATTCTTGGCGGTGAGGCATCCATCAAGATATCTGAAAAAGATTTTGAACGTATTATGGATATGGCTCAGGCTTCCGGTACTCTTGAAAAACTGAATGAGGCATATGATAGGGATATTGATCTGATGCAGGGGAAAATTGATAAACTCACTAGTCAGATACAGATATTAAAGGACAAGCTATCAAAGACAGAAACATTTTTGAAAATGAAGGGACTTCTTGAAGAATTTAAGGAATCATTGAAGCCTAAATCGGTGAAGAGTGAGCTTAAAGAAAAGAAGTTGATAGTTGCTGAAAGAGAAGCTACAAGGACAAAGGATGAAATTCAAAAAAGGAAAGGTATTGCAATATAAAAAATTAACTTTATAAGAAGAGGTGCTACTGCTATAATATAGACATGAAACAGAGGTTGTATTTAGAGGGTTATTTTATAGCAGAGGCATAATCAGAATAATTAGTAATATTTATATATAGTTATCAGAGTGCATCGAAGCTATCCATCTAAATGCGGGATAGTTTCGATGCTTTTTTTATTTGGATGAATAATAAATTGTAATTTAATGTGGAGGTAGTTGCGTGAAAAAGGTTGGATATGAGCTCTAATAGATAGTTAAAAATTGAATTATAGAAATAAAAATAGGAGGTTTATTTTATGGGAAGAATAGTGGCTATTGCAGGCGGCGATTTGTCATCTACCAGAGAACTAAATGCATATACAATCAAGTTGACAAATAAAGCAAATCCTAATGTGTTGTTCGTAGGAACGGCAAGTCATGACGCAGAAGGGTATATTAAGGTAATCACAAAAGAGTTCGATCTTCTTAAATGTGAGATAAAAAGTCTGTGTCTATGTTCAAAGAGCTATGAAGCCAAAGAGATAGATAGTCTCCTTAGCTGGGCAGATATTATATATGTCGGTGGGGGAGATACTATTTTTATGATGCAAGTGTGGAGGCAGAATGGTCTTGATAAAAAGCTAAAAAGAATTTACGAGAAAGACTTGGCGGTATTAACCGGAATTAGTGCAGGTGCAATTTGCTGGTTCAATTGTGGTCATAGTGATAGTGAATCATTTGAAAAAGAAGGTAATTGGAATTACTGTTGGGCAAATGAGATGTTAGATATTTTTCATATTGCTTTCTGCCCACATTACAATGAAGATGGACGAAATTCATTTGATGAAATGTTAGCTGAAAAAAATATGATGGGATTAGCGATGGAAAACAATACAGCATTTGTAGAAAACAATGGTAAGCAGTGCTTTATAAGAAGTGTATCTGATGCAAAGGCATATAGTATTCAATATGTGAATGGAATTCTAGAAAAGAATGAAGTTGAATTTGCTAATATTTAATTTGACAAATCTCCGGTTTTCAGAATGATAACAAATTATAATTTAATGCGGAGGATATTATGGTCGAAGAGATACTTTCATTTGAAAAATATAAGGCTTTTATAAATGCAATTTCTGAGGATACCAGTCTTAAAGATCCTCATTTTGAGTACGATGAAAATAACTTATATGGATCTTTGAAAAAAACTGGAGAGAAAGCCTATATTACAAAAACAGATAAAGAGATTACAGGATTATATATTTGGTTAATCTTGCCTGAAGATAAATATATAGAAATGATTATAGGTTTATCTAATAAAGAAGAATCATTTGAAGAGATGTTATCATTCATTGAAACGAATCATAAAAGCTACTAATTGGATTTTGTAATCAACCCTCAAAATGAGAGATTTATTAAGATTTTGAAAAGTCGGAATGCGATTTTTGAAGAAGAACAGCAGTGGCTTGTATGTGAAAGCAGTTCAGACAATTTAAGCAAGTTTGAGATTATATCTGTTTCATCTGAATATAAAGAACAATATATAGATAAACATCGTACAGAAGGCTATTGGACTGCCGAAAAAGTCCTGAATGCCAATGATAAATTTCGTCCTTTACTGGCTATACATCAAGGCACGGTTATTGGATATATTGATGTGACTTATTGCTTTGAAAAGAACGAAATATATGATTTGTGGGTTGATGATTTCTTTGCAGAAAAAGGGTATGAGTTAGCTTTACTGCAAGCTGCAATAAAAATGAATCAGCCTAATAAATTAATGGTTTTGGTTGATGTTAGTGATAAAATGGAAATGAAGCATTATATTTCAGCTGGATTTATTCCTTTAGAGGGAACAAATAGTATATATGCATCATATACGTGCTAATTTGTGATTAATATTTCAAATCGTCAACAAAGTGTTGTTGATTTTTTAGATGTCAGGAAAACAAGATTAGTTAAGTGCAATAATTGGTCATGATTTTGCTGAGGCCAGCAAAATCGTAGAATATGAAAAAACGATCGAAGCATTGGCAGAACAACAAGGAGGTATGTTGTGAGTAATTCAGAAATTATTATATATAAAACTGAAGATGGATTAACGCAAGTAGATGTTACGTTTACCGATGATACAGTTTGGTTAACGCAAGAACAAATGGCAGAACTATTTCAAAAAGCTAAATCTACAATAAATGAGCATATCAATAATATTTATGACGAAGGAGAACTAAGAAAAGAGGATACTTTGAGAAAATTCGGAAATTCCGAATTTTCTACAAAGCCAACCAATTACTATAATTTGGATATGATTATATCCGTAGGGTACAGAGTTCATTCGCAACGAGGTGTTCAATTTAGAATTTGGGCAAGTGGAATACTGAAAGAGTATCTCAAAAAAGGATTTGTTATGGACGACAAGCGCCTAAAAGAATTGGGCGGAGGTGGATACTTCAAAGAACTTTTAGAAAGAATTCGTGATATTAGGGCATCTGAAAAAGTTTTTTACAGACAGATTCTTGAAATATATGCGACAAGCATTGATTATGATCCAAAAGCCGAAGAATCAATTATTTTCTTTAAGAAGGTGCAAAATAAAATACATTATGCAATTTCCGGTGAAACTGCAGCAGAGGTAATTTACCATAGGGCTGATGCTGAAAAAGAATTTATGGGATTAACTACTTTTGAAGGGGCTCAACCAACTCTTCGAGAAGCGAAAATCGCAAAAAATTATCTTGATGAGAAGGAACTTAGAGCTATGGGGCAGTTAGTGTCAGGATATCTTGATTTCGCGGAACGTCAAGCTGAAAGAGAAATCACTATGACAATGCAAGACTGGTCAAAGCATTTGGATGGAATCCTTACTTCAACGGGAGAGCAATTACTTATCGGAAATGGAAGTATCACGCATAATCAGGCTATGGAAAAAGCGGAAACAGAATATAAGAGATACAAAGCAAGAACATTAAGTGATGTTGAAAAAGACTACTTAGATAGCATTGAAGATATATCTGCTACATACGGAAAGAAACGCTAGTGCATTAAATTTTAGTTTAATATCTCAATCCTATTAATGAAGTGCAATTCTGTACAAAGAGGAATAATATGTTATCAGCATAAAACAAATCATTTACCAATATATATATAAAGGTTATAATCTAATCATGTCCGTTGGGTACATTTTGGGTACACCAGCTTTTGAACGATACGGACAGGATGGAAAGCGTATCATTTGATACGCAGAAGATGCGCCAATTATCTATCATATCACGGTATGAAATAAAAGGGTAAATGAGTTTGAATAATCGCGAACACAATAAGCGGTGCAGATAAATGAAAGGACAAATCTAGCAAGTTTACTTGCTATGATTTGTCCTTTTGTTTATCTATAGCGCGCTTGCGCGCGTAGTAAGCGGAGGCTTTGCCTCCACTTA
>JAFPAQ010000228.1 GCA_017424235.1 Lachnospiraceae bacterium
TCTTGTTCCATCCTCCTCTGTGTTGATAAACACATTGATTTCATGCCACTCGTATTCGGCATCTTCCGGATATAGGACCGGGTACTCAAGTGACCCTCTGTATCCGTTTTCTGACGGATTGTTCCTTGCTGATTCAAAATCGGTAAGTTCATTAAAACGACTTAAATAAGCCGGATGAATAATACTGCCTTGAAATGCTCTCAGCTTTCGATAATCGTTGTGTTTCTTATATTCATTAACAGTCCGCTCCATACCCGTTCCAGTAATCAGAGTATAGCTTTCAGTTTCCAAATCTACTGTCAGATTATAGCTGTACATAATCTGAGTAATCTGAGAAAGAATTCTATCCTTTTTGGCGGGTACCTTTTTCAATTCGTTATTGGTCTTCCAGATCGAATAGTTCTTATCAATAAAGAAATTGAGCATTTCTTTTAAAAGTTCATACGAACCCTTCATTTCACGCTCAGTCTTTTTGTTGACACGGGATAAAACATCCTTAACCGTCCCTTCATCTATTCCAAGCTTCATTGTACTTTTAAGGATATCCTCTTCGTTTTGCCTTACAGAAAGTGCCTGTCCTGCCAAAACCTTTCCCAGAATCTGACCATCAGGCAATACAATGGGTATTGAAAAATCGCAAAAACCAATCGGGCACACATAGATGCCCTCCTGATCCGATTTCCATGTTGACGCACAGTTTGCCATACCCTTTTCATTGTCATGAACCATCTGGCAGAACTCCGTCATACCAAAAGAATCCGATATCCGATTGCCTTCCGTGTCAACGATCACGGCAGACATGCCACTGCTCTTTGACCAGTTATCGATTAGTCTGTATAATTGATCCATATCACAGAATTCCTGCAGACTCATGCTAGAATTGCTGCTTAGTTCATTTTCCATGCAAGTACCTCCTCCAACACATAAATAAGTTTCCTGATTTCTACCAGCTTTGACCGATGTCCGTTCATGCCGGCTTCGTCCGTTTTAAAAAGCTTTGGGCAGCATATTAGGAAATTACCATTCGGAATCAATGGCGGTTAGAGGAATGTTACTTATTACATTCATTTTTTAATTTATCCACAATAAAATCAATAGCCATCAAATATCCATCAAGTCCTTTTCCATATATCTGATGATCACACACCTCTTTAGTTACTGACACCTGTCTAAATGATTCACGTTTAGTAATGTCAGAAATATGTATTTCTACTTTTGGAACAACAATACTTGCCAAAGCGTCTCTTATTGCATAAGAGTAATGTGTATAAGCACCCGGATTAATCACAATTCCTTCAGTGCCATCAAAATACGATTCCTGAATTCTGTCGATTATCGCTCCCTCATGATTTGACTGAAAACATTCAATCTCAGCATCAATTTCCTTACCCTTATTTTTAATCATCTCAACAAGGTAATTATAATCCTGTGTTCCATATATTCCTTTCTCTCTTATTCCAAGAAAATTCAAATTTGGTCCGTTGATAACTAAAATTTTCATTTTTATCTCCATTTCTGAGCAATTTATTGCGAAGAGGCGACGAGAATATCAAATTCTCGTCTGCCATCATAGCTATTTGCTTTCTTTCAGAAACAAATAGCCGTATGTAAAATGAGCTATCGAGCTCATTTTACATACTAATCTCTATTACATATTATCTCTGCTATTTCTGACTGTTTTAATTCATCAACACAAATAATCTCATCTGCGGCACTCTCATATATACTCCCTCGTATCGCGATCATATCCTTTATTTTCTGTAAAGGATTGTCGCACTGTAACAAAGGTCTGGTAGTATCTGTCTTTAACCTGTCATAAACAACTTCCGGAGACACTTTTAAATATATAACTCTTCCAAGCTTTGCTAACAACTTTCTATTTTCTTCTCTTACTGCCATGCCTCCACCTGTTGATATAACAAGATTTTCCTGGTTACTACCTAAAAGCTGTTTAAGATACTCTGTTTCCATATCACGAAACGCAGCTTCACCATTTTTATCAAAAATTTCACTAATTTTCTTTCCCTGCTGTTTTTCTATCATTTCATCAGTATCTATAAATGTAAATGATTTGTTTTTAGCAACATTTTTTCCTACTGTAGTCTTACCACAGCCCATGTATCCTACAAGAATAATATTGTTCATATATCTTTTTCCTATCTGCTTATTACTGCTTGTTTTAGTTTTTCGTATGTCTTATTAGCAGTTTCATCATCTATCTTACAATTATTCCAAAGTTCAAATGCATCAATTGCCTGATACAGAAGCATCTTCAGTCCATTATAGGCTTCTGCCCCCTGCTCCTTGACCAGCTTCATAAATTTCGTTTCCCAAGGATTATATATAAGATCATATCCTGTCTTAACACATTTATAGAAATCTTTATTATCAATAAATGTTTCAGCATCATTTGGAGATAATCCAACACTTGTACACTGTATTACAAGATATTTTTTATCATTGCCCTCTGCAAGCTTCATATAATCATTTACAGAAAGTGTATCAACTATATCTGTATTAAGTGCCTTGTTTACTTCATCTGCCACTGCCTTTGCTTTTTCTTCACTTCGATTAATAATATGTACTTTGGCAGCATTATTTGACGCACACATAAATACTACAGCTCGTCCAACTCCGCCTGCACCTAAAATAATTACATCTTCACCTGCTATCTCTACTCCATCACTTCTCATAGCTCTTAGAAGACCGCTTACATCAGTATTATATCCCTTGAAACCATTGTCTGTTCTTACAAGAGTATTAACTGCTCCCATCTTTTGGGCAAGTGAGTCTATATCACTAAGATGTTCTATTACATCGGTCTTATATGGTACTGTAACATTCACTCCTAAAATATTTAGTCCAAATGCTCCCTTAACAGCATCACCAATCTTGTCTTCCTTCACATGAAATGGCACATATGTCATATTTATATTATTAGTTTCAGCCAGATAATTGTGTATAAGTGGAGACATTGTATGCTCTACCGGATTTCCAATAAGTCCACAAGTTCTAGTCTTTCCATTAATCTCTATCATATTAATTTTTACCTTTCTTATTGATATGCGTCTTATAAGAATGAAGTACTACTTTCTCAAGATAACGTTTCAATACAATCTGTATTTCTTCTTTTGGATGTATAGGTTTAACCAATATTGAATAAATTTCTGCTTTATTGGCCCCCCAGACATCTGTAAAAATCTGATCACCAACAAAAAGTGTATTACTCTTATCTGTTCCTAATATTGACATTGCCTGTTTGTAATTTACCGGATTAGGTTTATCTGCTTTATAAATATATGGTGCATTAACTGCATCGCAAAACATCTTAACTCTTGGTTCTTTATTATTTGAAAGCATTATTACCTTAAACCCTATATCATTTAATCTGGTAAAAAACTTTTTGGCTCTTTCATCCGCCGGTGCTCCATGAGGAACCAATGTATTGTCAATGTCAAATATAACCCCTCTATAACCTTTTTTGTACATTCCTTCAAAATCAATCTCAAAAGTAGAATCAACATATTCATCCGGATAAAAACATTCTAACATCTAATCGTATCCTTTTCTTATTGTCTATTAAACGTAACTATCTATTTAAAACCTTTGCCAGCTCATCCATAAAGGTATTGATATCTTTAAATTCTCTATATACCGATGCAAATCTGACATAAGCTACTGCATCAAGCTCCTTTAGATAATCCATTACCATTTCACCAATTACCCTGCTTTGGATTTCTTTTAATTCTGTATTAAAAATCTCTGTCTCAACTCTATCAACCAAAGCATTTATCTGATCGACACTAACAGGTCTCTTATGACATGCCCGTAATACTCCCGCCTCTATTTTGGAACGGTCAAAAGTCTCCCGGTTATTATCCTTCTTTATAACAATAAGAGGTATCGTATCTACCTTTTCATATGTAGTAAATCTATTGTCACATTTATCACATACACGACGTCTTCTAATGGAATTATTATCTTCAACAGGTCGTGAATCAATAACTCTTGTATTGTCACAATTGCAAAACGGACATCTCATACTTTACCCTCCATAAACTGTCGAATAACAAAAAAACAATTAATTATCTTACTATTTAGTATAATTCATAGGTCTGTTTATGTCAACTTTTTGGTATAATCTTAACATTAATGCCTGTTCATTTTGACCATTTTTAAATATCTACAAGTATGATATCCGGTCCTATCTGCTTTATACAACTGTATGGAATTGCAATAACTGTATCATCTGTAAAAAAAGACCAGAATCCTTTACAGCCAGGCACCATTATTTTGCATACACAGCCCTTACATTCATCTATTTCAAGATCACACACATGCCCTAATCTTTTGCAGTCTCTTATACTTATTACTTCTTTTTTTCTAAATTCACTATATTTCATATAAACTTCCTAAAAGCTTTTATAATAGTATATGATATAAATAGAACAAAGGATATCGCTACGCGATATCCTTTGTTCTATTATTTTTATATTAATTTTCTTGTTCTATTCTTTTTTCTCATGCCTTGAAATAATGATTCTTACCACCAAATTCAAAACTATAGAAAAAATGAACATCAACATTCCCAACAATTGGGAAACTGCAATATTAGTTCCTGGAATCAACAACCTGTCAGTACGAATACCTTCAATAATAAATCTGCCTATTCCATATCCGCCAAGATAAATAAGACACATCTGTCCATCATATTTCTTTCTTTTTCTATACCAAAGCATAAAAATTAAAAGTGCCAGATTCCACAATCCTTCATAAAGAAACGTTGGATGAACCTGAATAAAATTGACATCTCCCATCTTAACCATTCCATCAATATGAGCCAGAGAAATATCCTGAGTTCTTACTGCCTCAACCGGAAGTCTCATTGCAAATATACAATCGGTATATCCACCAAAAACTTCTCTGTTAAAGAAATTTCCCCAACGCCCTATTATCTGTCCCAGGACAAGTCCATGAACTCCGCAGTCACCAATTTTATAGGGTGAAATCTTTTTAATATGACAATACACAAATAATGTAATAAATGCACCTATGACTCCACCATATATAGCAAGACCACCTTGTCTTGTATTAAAAATACTTAGAAGATCATTCTTGTAAATATCCCATGAAAATATAACATAGTATATTCTCGCACCTATCACAGAAAAAATTACTGCATAAATAGCAAAATCCCATATTATATCCGGATCAAGCTTTTCCTTTCCGGCAACATATACAGCCATCAATACTCCAAGGACAACACCTATACCAATGATAAGTCCATAATATGCAATCGGAAAACCAAATATCGAAAAACTCTTTGGTAAATCTTTTAAATATATTCCCAAATACGGAAAAGCTATATCATTTGCTCCCATCAGCTCTGGCATAATCTACCTCATTCTGCTGCCTAACCGGCAAACTTTCTAAAACACTTTATATTTCTATACACAACTTTTATACGTTAAATCTGAAAAGAATGACATCTCCATCTTTAACAACATACTCTTTACCTTCCATTCCCACAAGACCTTTTTCTCTTGCTGCCGAAAGACTTCCAAGTTCAAGAAGATCCTTATAGTTTACTACCTCTGCTTTGATAAATCCTCTTTCAAAATCGGTGTGTATTTTTCCAGCTGCCTGTGGTGCCTTGGTTCCTTTTGTAATAGTCCATGCACGGCACTCATCTTCTCCTGCTGTAAGATAGCTGATAAGACCAAGTAAGCTATAACTTGCTGAAACAAGCTTATCAAGGCCTGATGATTCTACTCCTAAATCAGCTAAGAATTCCTTCTTCTCTTCGTCATCTAATTCTGCAAGCTCCTGCTCAATCTGAGCACAAATCACAAATGCTTCTGAACCTTCTGCTTTTGCCATATCCCGTACCTTTGCAACATTTGGATTTGATGCTCCATCATCTGCAAGGTCATCTTCTTTTACATTTGCTGCATAGATAGTTGGCTTTGCTGTAAGAAGATTATATCCTTTAAACCATATAACTGCATCATCATCATCAGGAACTTCAAATGTCCTTGCCATCTTACCATCTTCAAGATGAGCCTTGATTGCCTCTACAAGTTCAAGCTCCTTCGCAAGGGTCTTGTCCATTCTTGCCTGCTTTGAGATTTTGGCAATTCTTCTGTCAAGAATCTCAATGTCTGAGAAGATAAGTTCAAGATTGATTGTTTCAATATCACGAGCCGGATCAACTGAGCCATCTACATGAATTATGTTTGTATCTTCAAAACATCTTACTACATGAACAATCGCATCTACCTCACGAATATTTGCAAGGAACTGGTTGCCAAGTCCTTCTCCTTTTGATGCTCCCTTTACAAGTCCTGCAATATCAACGAACTCAATAACTGCAGGTGTTACTTTCTTTGTATTATATAATTCTCCCAGCTTTACTATTCTCTCATCCGGAACAGAAACAATTCCAACATTTGGGTCAATTGTAGCAAATGGATAGTTTGCTGATAATGCACCTGCCTTTGTAAGTGAATTAAAAAGTGTACTCTTTCCTACATTTGGAAGTCCAACGATTCCTAGTTTCATAATTACATATACCTATCCGAAAATGCCCTATTTTCAAGCACTTTCACCTTTCTCATATATTTTACTACACAAATTACTACACAACGATTAAGGCATTTTCTATCTTTTCAACCTCTTTATATTTCTCTTCTTCGGTCACATGAACATATAAATTCATTGTAATTCCCACATTTGAATGACCAAGAATTACTTGCAAGGTTTTAGGACGCATACCACCTTCTATACAGCGTGTAGCCATTGTGTGTCTTAGCACATGCATTGAAAATCTATCAATGCCAGCTTTATCACATAATTTAAACAAAGTAGAATCATAAGCAGAGTTTTTTGTTGGTTCGCCTTTTCTACACAAAAAAACAAATTCTTTGAACTCCATATTGATTACCTTAATAGTCTTTAGTTTTTCTTTTTGATTCTTCAATATTCTAATTGCTTCTTCCGTTAAAGGCACATCTCGATAACCTGATTTACTTTTTGGCTCTCCAATTCTCCACTCGCCTACGGAGTGTCTATACTCCATACTTCTTTGAATATGTATTACTTTTTTCTTAAAATCAATGTCAGACCATTTCAAACCAATCATTTCTCCTGTACGCAATCCAGTTTGTAATAGAAAAGCGTATTGATTGTAGTTGCTACTGTTTTTTGCAACTTCAAGGAACTTTTTCTGTTCCTCAATAGTCAATGCTCTAACTTTCTTAGGCTCTTTACCAATATTATATTTTACAGATTTTGTTACTGGATTCTTTAAGATAACGTCATTCTCCACAGCATCAGCAAACATACAATACATAGCAATTCTTGTTTGATATATTGTTGAAGTTTTATAATCGTCCTTCATCTGATTTAAAACGTTCTGACAATGCATAGGCTTTACATCAAATAACAACATACTTCCTATACAGTCTTTGATGTTGTGTTCAAATCTCTCTTTGTAATTTCTTATAGTATTCGATCTGATACTATCACCTTTTATATTTTCTATCCAATATGTAAACCATGCTGTTACAGTCATACTCCCAGAAACGTTAATACTTCCGTGAACATCATCAAATGTAGCATCAGCATACCACTTTCTGCAATCTTGTAACTTTGTAAAATATTTTTGGACGGACTTACCTGTTCGCTTACTTGTGAATCGACCAGTATATAAACCGTCTTTTCTCTGGCAAATGCCAATACCTAACTCCTTTCCTTTTAGGTCTTTACCCATTATGAATCAACTCCTTTCCGCTAATAAGCAATAAAAAGAGTTTGATACAGCATAGTATTGTACCACTTTCCTTGCAATTTGAAAACAATTTATTCTAATTTTTTTCTAAATTTCAAGACTTTTGGCAATATACTGTTCAAACTCTTTTCTCTTAACCAATTTTTTATTTCCTACATATAAAACAAACGGGCATTTTGGATTCTTTAACATTTCATCAATTCTGTTAATACCAATATTTGAATAAACAGCCGCTTCTTGTTTTGTCAAATTCAATTTCAACCAAAATGGCATTTCTAATCTTTCTATTGCTGTATTTTCTATATTAATCATCCTCCAATTCACAAAAATTTTTTCTAAAATAATAAAAGCACTACTCTCTAAGGCAGTGCTGTATTCCCACACACCAAAAAAGGAACACGCCCAAGCCACCTCAAGCATGTTCCTTATCAAAATAATCAAAATCACTCATATTCAATTTTCAATAATACAGGCAATAACGCCATGACACGCCATCACCCACACAAAAAGAGCAGGTTAATTTTCCTGCTCTTCACTTAATATATTATATTTATAATAATCATTAAATTTATCTATGATTTCTGCATTCATTTTGTTATTTTTTATTATGTACTCATATTCTTGCAACAGACTAGAAGTATCAATTTCATGATTATGTTTACAAATCAGTTTATAACTAATAAGTCACCTTTTCTCAATAGTGGTGCTGTTGTTTCTGTTCCAACGAGTGCGTTATATTCTCTACGATTGAAATTCTTTCCAGTAGATTTATCACAGCGGATATTTCTTTCAGGGATTCCGAACTCTTTCATCTGTTCAATCTGTCTGGCAAGATTCTGTTCTATTGTCGATACCCTACAATATCCCCATACCTCGTGATTATCCATTTTTCACCTCTTTCTGTCTGTAAAGGTCACAACTATTTATAGACATGTCCATAAATTCACATCCTACCTTTATAGACAGTCATTCCTATTATTCACAGGCTGTCTACAAAGTGACACCTTTATAGACAATAATTGTTGACTATTGTTTTTGCTTTATAAGTTATATATAATCTAAATGGAAGTAAAATCTCCGCACTTTCCGCAAAGTTATAAAATATTTTTTAAGGGAGTTGAAAATCATAAGAAAGAATAATTTGACACATAAGATATATGATAGATTTGAGAACTTAATGTTTGCGATCATTCAAAGAATACCAGAAAGATTCATTCCACCATTTGTCATGAATCATATAGAACGATATTTAGATAAGCGTCTTAATGAATTGAAAAGTCAAGTGATTAAATGCAGATGGCAGGAAGTAGAATTGCAAAAAACTGTTGATAAACTTTCCAATCAACAGCAAAGATAAAAAGAAAGCACCTTCAGACAAGTAATCTTGCCCGTTGGTGCTTATTTTTAAGTATCGCTGTAATGATATCTACAAGCTAATATATATACGTTTTCTTCATCAATCTTATAAATCAATCTATCCTTATCATTTATGCGCCTACTCCAAAATCCAGTTAAATTTCCGGTTAATGGCTCAGGCTTTCCAATTCCATCATTTCCATTTCTACAGATGTCCTCTATAAGACTGTTTATCTTCTTTAATGTTTTACGGTCTTCTGTTTGCCAATAAACGTAATCATTCCAGCCGTTATCTGTAAAAACTTTATTCATCAGCTGATACCTCTATGAGATTATGTTTAGCAAATTTCCCATTTTCTAACTGCTTTTTTGATTCCATCAACCAATCATAATTTGCTTTATTACCCATAATATAAGCATTTTCTATAAGATTATTATATACTTCTTCTGACAACATAACTACATTTTTATTGTCTTTACGTGTAACAATCATAGTTTCATAATCATCTGTAACCTTATCCATATAGGTTTTCATGTTTTCACGAAGATTTGTATAATTAACTGCTAACATACTAACACCTCCATTGCCAAATGTACAGTTTTCTGTACTTTAATTATAGCGTACAGTTTTCTGTACGTCAAGTATTTATATTATTCTATGTAGAAACAAGAAAATGTATTCTAAAAATAGCATCCCTACGCATATAGTTTAGGATGCTATTCTAATAAATACATTTCAATATTGAGGGAAATCGGAAAAACAATTCCGATGCTTTCTGATTAGATTGTACAATGGGGTGCTTGCTTTGCAAGTGGCTCTTTTAATTATTCAGATTCCTTTTCAAGTTTGTTTTTTTCTCTAATAGTCACAATTTTTTCACCTATTTCTTCTTCCAGTAAAGATATAATAAGCTTATTCACACTTAATCCTTTTTTCTTAGCATGATTCTGTATTTTCTCAAGATATTCTTCTGGTACTCTAAGCTTAATATCTTTTACTTTTTTCATATAAGCATCTTGACTTTCTTTTTGTTTTTCTGTTCTTGCTGCCAACATATTATCCTCGCTTTCTCTATGTATCAACCTGGCATCACTGTGATAACACTCTGATACCAAGTTATATAATAGTATAACATATATCTCCTTATTTTCCACAATTTTATTCAATCAGCACCGGAAGAAAATTTCCACCGATGCCGATAATTTAAACTATGCTATTCAATAATCTATGTGCAATCTTCCACTTAAAACTATTTCTCTGCTTCTTTTCCATCTGATACATAAATATCTCCGTGATACGCTCAAAAAAGTCCGAAGGTAAAATATTTCCCTTATCATCTTATTTTTCCTCCTTAAAATTTTCTTCAACACTACAAGACAACAAACATTTCTGCTCATCATCCATTAAAAAGTCCGATACTCTTTCAGTATCTTCATACGCTTGATTCATTTTATCTAACTTCATATCATTTCTTTGTAAGTACAATCCAAGCATTGTAATAGCACATCCAAAATCATCCTTACATTTATCAGGAATCTTAAAATAAGCGTCCTTTATATGCAGTACCTTTCCCATTTATTCGTTCACCTCATCTGAAAAACGTTTACCTGCTTTAAATTTGACCGCCTTATGTTTTGGAATGATACATGTATTGCCATTCTTGGGATTTCTACCCACTCTTTCCTTTGTGTCTTTTACTTCAAATTTACCGAATCCTTGAAACTTTACTTTTCCTTCTTCTTTTAGGCATTCCAAAAGCGTATTGATAAACAGATTCACATATCTGTATGCTTCTATCTTCTTGATACTGCCATTTTTAGCCATTCTGTCTATAAACTGTTCTTTTGTCATTTTCTATCGCTCCTTTATTATATTAGATTATCTATTGCTCTCTTTATTCTGCATATTTCATTTTTGTAAATTTCATAAGCAGTAGTCTTAGCTTCCTTTACAGTTGCAAATTTATCTGGCATTAATCTCCTAAGACTACCGATTCCAAATGAATACAGATAATACTGATTCTCCTTTGGCTCATATGCTATCTTGAATTCAATTTTAATAGAATCGTATACTCTAAAACAACAATCGCTACCTATAACTAAGTCATTTGATAAATGATCTGTCCATTTTAACTGTTTAAATTCCATTATGACATTCCACCTTTTTTCTATTTGGACACCATTCAGGACTTATCTCTGGTGGAGCAAATTCACCAAGTAATCTGAATATTGTGAATGGCTCGTTTTCCTTGCAACAATAATAATCATCAAAAAATTTTTGATTGCTTTTACAGCGTTCGCAATCACTACAATGTGGTACTTTGATTTCCACGTTATACCTCCAATAAAAAAGAGTGCATATAGAATGACAAAATTTCAAATTCTGTATTACACTCTCACTGAAAATCCCTTGCTTTTCAAATATGCAACCGCTGATTTCAACAGATTTCCGTTATTAATAGTATTATCCATCGTATCATCCCACACATGAGGTTTATGACTTACTGACAAGCCTCCGTGATAGCCGGAATTCGCCCATGTAGCCACCTGATACCCCGTAGCATTTACATAATTGTCCATAGAATCGGTATCAATGTATACAGATGCTACACACTTATTTCCTACCATTTTAGCCTCTGTCTTTACTGCCGAATAAAGAAAATCCTGTGTCCTACGGTAGCTTGATGGTGTCCAACCAACATAATAATCATTTAGAAAATAATTCAGCGTTTCATATACTTCTTCTGCTAACTGATTTACTAATCCTTTCATTACTGGCTGTAATGCCTTTTCAAGATCATTCATATTACTGATATGTATTGCCATTATTCTTTTCCCTCTCTTTCTTTAATGCCTTCTGTTCATACATAAATTTCCTAACAAATCTTTGGAATTTCTTGTCATCAGTGATGACCTTATCGGCGTTGCAAGGCTTTCTATGTTTGCTGTTTTTCTGCTTTTTCTTTGATGCTTTATTCTCACTGTAGATACCAACACTGCTGTCAATCACACGGATTCCTTTAGCACATTTTCTTTGCAGTTCTTCATCATATGCGAGGTAAAAATCAACAATATAGCCATTTGCAATATCATCACCTTTAACATCTGATTCCTTAAACATACAAGACAGACCATTTGTGATGTTACAGATATAGCCTGTCTTTGTGTTCGGATTGTACTTTGTTACTTTTCCTGTCAAAATTATTCGTTCTCCTTGTCATCTTTCATGATTTCATTGATTTCTTTTTTGAGTTTCTTGCTCAATCTGATTGAAAACCTTTTATATGGTGGCTGTTTCATTCTTTCTTTTGCATTTACCTTTGGACTATTTACAGAAGTATTCGTTGCCGATGCAGTTATGATAGTTGCGCTGAACAACTCATGAAATCTGATAACGTGCTCCTCCACTAATAACTCAAAAAATGTCTTTAAGACCAGATTAAGATACTCTCTTGATGCTTTCTTAGTCACGCCATTTCTTTTTGCCATCTCTGTAATAAAATCTTCCTTACTGATAATCATTTTCCTTTTCCTCCCTTCGATATTTGCTGTATTAAATTTTGTCGATAGAATTACACTTTCATTTAGCAGTGTACTCGCCCTCACACAATGCCCTGTGACTCTCTGTGAGGCTCATACAGCCGTTTTAATGTTGTCTGTGTGAATTTCTTCATGTGATAAATTTGAACACAAAAATAAGCACACATGCTCGTATTTCTACAAGCATATATGCTTATGTAAACATTCAAATATTTTTATATGGGTACTAAGGTAGTATCAAACTCTTTCTATTTTTTTGCTCATACACAACTACACAATCACTACACAAATTTGCTATTGAGATACATAAATTTATGGTAAGATATATGGTAGTTAAAATCCTTGCAAACATTGATAATATAAGGCTTTATAGATATATATGAAGATATATAAACATACATGAAATAGACAGTTATATTACGATTCCTAGTTTCATGTATGATCACATCTCCTTTATATAGCATTTATCATTTATCGTTTTTTATGCCACTGCGCTAAAAATAGTTAATGCCAGCGCATGCATTTTGAACACTACGCTATCGCAATTTCCTATAAAAAAAAGAGCCCAGTACAATTTGTATATCTTACCATAATATGGACTCTTTTTCAACCTGTTTTAAATTCACTTTATATTATTAAATCAATAAATTAATTCCACTTTTTCTTTATTTTTATTATTGCTGACACAGATAATACTGCCACTACTGTCAAAAAGACATACACGATCATGTACGCAACATTCGTTGATAATATATTTCCCATATAATCAGTTGAACAGCCATTTACAAGCGGTGCAACAAAATCAACCAATGTATGACATAGCAGACATATCAGTATTCCTTTTATATCTTCTTTGTGACTCACAAAATAGCATACAACAAGGCTTAATGCCACATGCAGTATCATGGTAAGTATTCTCTCATAACCGGCAAGTAAAAAAATTGCTGAAGAAGCATTTATCAATGAATCCTTTATATTGACAAGTGCTGTCGTATCTACTCCCAATGCTGCTGTCTGCTCTACTACAGTATCAAAAGTTCCCCCATTAATCATTCCTGCGTAGATTAAGTTATTTAAATAAGCCATACCGATAATAATAATTGCTTCGATTCCACCATGACCAAGACCTGCTGCCAACGATCTCTCAAATGTAAGATTCCTGCTCATAAACTTTGCAACTGCATATCTTGCGATCACTTCAGAAAGTGCTGCGGTAAACGCTGCAATAATGCAATACCATACATATTTTTTACTGACAAAATCTGCAAATCCCTGACCTTTTGAAATTAAACTCAAAATTGGAGTACGAATCATCATCTGCATTACAAAGAAACCTGCCGCACCCAAAAGCCATGCCGTCCATATTTTTTTCCCTTTATTTTTACACCCATAAATTACCCATACCGAAACCGGTAAAACAGTACTTATACAAAATGTAATTATTATTGCAATCATTGTTGTTGTGCTTACCATAAGTTATTCCGCCTTTCATTGTTCATCCAACATTTTTTCGATTCTCTTAAACTCTTTTCTGTCACGTATTTTGTCAAACAGAGGATTATTCAAATTTTCCCTCGCACTCTTCATAACAAGCTTTTTACTTCTTGGCATCTGTGTTCCAAGATCAAGCTTCTCAAACCATTTATCCAGTTTTGAAAAATACGAATCGCCATGCAACATACCCTTATCCATCATATCACATACTATCTTTGCATACTTTTCCAGCCTCATTAGAGCCTGTTCATTATTTTCATTTAATGAATTATATGCTGCAACTCTATACTGATATCCTGCAACTACATTCAAATTCAGTTCTTCTAAATGATATGCATCAATCACAGCATCTAAACGGGAAATGGTTTTGTCACAAATATCGTTTTCGCCTATATGAATATCAAAAAAACTACAACTATCTGCAACCATCATCAACAGATGCAGATATATGCTTGCCTGAGCAAAATTGTCTGCCTCTTGCGGTTCCCCATTTGCAAGATATGCCTGTATCAGAATACTGTCACTCTGATTTAGTACACGGCGTGGATTAAGCATATTTTTTATTCCCTCTATAGTATCCTGAGGTCTGCCACATACCAAGTCCACAAAAGCTCTTATTCCAAGTACATCACTATATATTTCTGTATTTCGACAGTTATCAAGAATATGATTACATAGACTCTGAAGTTTATCCAGTATTTCATGTTGTCTTTCTTTTCCGTCTGCAAGATTATAATGATTCAGCCATAAAATACATATCTGCATCAAAAACAGATAACATGAATGGTATTTTTTCACCAGTATCTCACTTTTTTCAAAAACTTCCTCAAATGGAAGTGTGGCAAAATTTTCTCCCAATTCTCCATATATTTTTTGTATCTGCTCCTTTGACAGCTGAGGTTCATATCCTATTAGAGTATCCACTGACACATCAAAATATGTAGCTATCTCCGGAAGCAAAATAATATCCGGCATACTCTGTCCGGTCTCCCATAGTTAAGGTTATTGCTTCCCCTGCGTACCGCATCCCGACACGCAGGGAGTTTCATTTAATCAATTTTTCCGATAAAGCGGTAGTAGATGTCTACCTTCTGTTTCCGGCAGCCATCCGGGCTTTTTAAGGCTTCGTGCACCACGATTTTCTCAATCAGGGTGTTTAAAAGCTCAGTGGTCAGTTCTGTGGGATTTGAGTACTGCTTAATCAGTTCCAGCCATTTCCCTGCATCACTTTCCGTCTGCTCCATGGAGCTTAAGGCTTCCTGAAGTTCCCGGATTTTTGTTTCCAGTTCCCGTTGCTCTGTCTGAAACCGTTCCGAAAGCATGGTAAAGTTGTATTCGGTTATCTTTCCCAAAGACCAGTCCTCATACAGCTTTGTAAACAGTCCGTCTACCTCGGCTTTTCTCTTTGTGGCTCTTTTCAGTTCCACGGCTCTTTGTCTCTTTGCGGCACTGCGTTCCTTGTTTCCGGCGTTTAACAACTGCTGTAACAGCTTTTCATCGTCCCGGTGCACCTGCTCCGACCAATATTGCAGTATGGAAAGCACATATCCGTAAAGCACATCATAGCGGATGTAGTGCATGGAGCATTGACCCAGTCCCTGCCCGTTTTTGTTGCAGTGGTAGTAACCGTAAGGTGTTTTGTTCTGCCGGTTTTGTGCATAGGAAAGCGTCCATCCGCAGTCGGCACATTTGATAAGTCCGGCAAATATCTGGGTCTGACCGTTTTTGCATACCCTCCGGCGACCGACTATCTGTTCCTGTACCTGCAAAAACATTTCCTTCGTGATGATGGCTTCATGGGTATTTTCTACCCGAAACCACTCCGACTCAGGCTTCCGTACCACCTTTTTGTTTTTAAAGGAGACGGTGGACTGACGGTTATGCACGCTGTTCCCGATGTAGTTTTCATCTTTTAAGATACTCTTTACCTGTGATATCGTCCACTGATACCGTTTGGATTCGTCTGCTCCCTCAAATACATGGGCAAAGGTGCCGTTTCTTTGGAAATTTACCCACGCCGGGGTGGAGACCTTCTCCTCCATTAGTATCCGTGTGATTTTCGCCGCTCCTGCACCGTGCAGGGCAAGCTCAAATATCTTTTCGATAATCCACTTGGTATCCGGGTCAATTAAAAGGTGTCCCGTCTGCTCCGGGTCCTTTCGATACCCTAAAGGTGCATAGGCTCCGTAGTGGGCTCCGTTTGCAAACCGGGTGCGAAAGGCTGCCTTGACCTTCTTGCTGGTCTGTCTGGCATGCATCTCGTTCAAGATGTTTAAAAACGGTGCAAGCTCATTGTCTCCGTTTAAGGTATCCACGTTGTCATTGATGGCAATGTAGCGGACTCCCTTGCTTGGAAAATAGAGCTCTGTGTACTGTCCGGTCAGGATGTAGTTTCTGCCAAGTCGTGACAAGTCCTTTGTCACAACACAGTTGATTCTGCCATCCTCGATGTCATCAATCATTCGTTGGAACTCCGGGCGGTCAAAGTTGGTGCCAGACCATCCGTCATCAATGTATTCGTCCACCACGTTCAGACCGTGTTCGTGGGCGTATTCCCGGAGCATCATCCGTTGGGTGCGGATACTTCCGCTTTCTCCCTGAAGCTCGTCGTCCCGGCTCAAACGAAGGTAAAGTGCCGTGTTATAAATGGTTGTATTGTATGGTTGTTTCATCAAAATCCTCCTTTTTGAAACAACCCACGCTTACAATACTGCTTGTAAAAAGTATTATACCGTAAGCATGGGTGATAATCAATGTGTTTAAGCAGAAATCTTCCCTTCCGCAGTGTGTAACATCACATCCGTCAGCAGGGCATCCAGCTTCTTACCGTTTGTGGCAAAGTGCTCGGATATCTCGATGTGGGTTTTTCCACACACGAAATACTGTTTTCCGTCCTCTGCCGTAAGAACCCTTCCTGCCGGCGATTCCGTATTGCTTCGGTTCTTCCCCATAGGCATCCTCCTTTCTTCGTTTCCCGGCATCCACAGATGCTATCTATCGGTTTCTGTCTTTCTTTTTTACTTCCTGTTTGAGCTGGGCAAGAAGCTCCGGCGGTATCCGGTCCATAAGCCGGTGCAGCTCTCTTAATTCGCTTTCCTGCTTCGCCCGCTCCATCGCATTCTTCATTTTTCCGCTTTCCCCGGCTTTTGCCCGGGCTTCCAGTTCTTGGTTTTGGGAAATCAAATCATCGATGGTAACCTGATACTTCTTTAACTGTCCGAGGAAATTCTCCATCTGCGGAAACCACTTCCGTAAAAGCTGTAATGCTTCCTTCTGCTTCCCGGCGTTAAACATGGTGATGTTCTCCAATGTCTGCAGGATTTTGTTGCCCTGTTTGCTAAGGCTGACCGCCTGTTTAAAGAGCCTTGTGGGAATATGCTTTCTTCCCGTGACTCTGGCACTTTCTCCACGCTCCAAATCGGGATACTTCTCTGCCATGTAAGCATGAAAATCATCCTGCCATTTGGTAAGGCTTGCCCGGTTCCCGATAATCTCTTTTGCACAAAGCCGGTTATCCTTGGTTAAGGGAACAAAGGTCAGGTGCAGATGGGGCGTTTTCTCGTCCATGTGTACCACTGCCGAAATGATATTCTCCTTCCCGACCCGGTCTGCAAGAAACTCCGTAGCACGTTTAAAATAAGCTGCCATTTCCTGTGTGGATTTCCCCTTAAAAAACTCCGGGCTTGCGGTAACTAACGTATCCACAAACCTTGTGCTGTCCTTTCTTGTACGACAGCCGGATGCTTCAATTCGATGTTTGATAAAACGGGAATACCGTTCCTTTGGCTTAACGATGTGGAAGTTGTATTTGCAAATGCTAATATAAGAATGTAGGAAATATGGCATATAAAAATGTCGGAAAACCTACATTCTTATTTTGTATTTTTAGGTGTATTGTTACACTTCCTTATGGAGGTGAACACGGCATGAAAAACAATCTTAAAGGAGAACTGGCAGTTATGGATAGTCTTGATATCAAGCCCAACTATGCTGCTCTGGGAAGAAAGTATGGTATGGACTGGCGGACAGTTAAAAAATACCACAATGGTTATGAAGGGAGGTCTGATAAGCGAAACAAGGGAAGTAAATTAGATGAATACAGGAATGAAATAAAAGACAAACTGGCTATCAAAAGAATTACTGTTCAGGGGGTATATCAGTTCATGTTAAAGAAATATGGTGTAAACCGAATAGGTTCATATTCAAACTTCAACAGATATGTCACTGTCAACAAATTAAAACCTAAAGCCAGAACTCAGGGGCATCCAAGATTTGAAAAAAATCCGGGAGAACAGGCACAGGTAGATTGGAAGGAGGATATCAGCATTACTAACATATATGGCGAGAAATTCGTTATAAACGTTCTGCATACAACACTGAAATATTCAAGATATGCCCATCTTGAAATGACCGCACAAAAAAGATTCGATGATGTTGCAAGAGGACTTATTAATAGTTTCAGAAAGTTTGGAGGCGTTCCAAAAGAATTACTTTTTGACAACATGGCGACAGTTTCCAATACAAATGTAACACCCAAAAAGCCTACAGATTCCATCATGCAGATGGCAAAAGACTTTGGCTTTAAAGTGCGGCTGTGTAAAGCACGCTCACCGCAGACTAAAGGAACTGTAGAAGCAAGAAATAAGATAATTGACTGGGTCAGAGCTTATGAAGGCGAGTTTGAAACAATAGAAGAACTGGAGGTGCTTATCAGTGCAGTTAATAAAGATATGAACATATCAATTAATCAGGAAACAAAAATGTCTCCAACAGCACTTTTTTACAAAGAAAAAGAGTACCTGAAGCCGCTTCCGCATAAAAGTATCATTGACACCTATCTCACACCAAACAGATACAGAGTGTCATCTGAAGCACTTATACGCTTTAATGGCAACAGATACTCAGTTGACCCAAAGCTCATTGGCGAAGAAGTTACAGCAGACTACTTAGACAACAAGCTTTACATCTATTATAACGGAAAACTTGTAACTATTCACGCATTAAATAATAATCCTGTCAATTATAAAAAACATCACTACGAACAGCTTATGAAAGGCAGAATCAATGATGCGGACATGGAAACAGTAATTACCGGAAATCTAAAGATGATGGACAGATTATTAGACAGCCGGAAAGTCACTGTGACCGAAAAGGAGGCCGTAAAATCTGAGGAAGCGCTTATAGCCTATATTAATCAGAGTGATTATGGAAGATGGATTATAAATAATTATGCACATTTGTCAGACACAGATAAAAGAACCTTTAGAAAAGGCATAAATGAAGTGCTTCCGTACATTGCTGACAGGGAACTATTCATATCACACATCAAATATTCCATGAAATCAGATATGTGCAGAAATCTTGCATATGACTGTGTTATGGAAGACTGCATGCACATGGATAATTCGCCATCAATTCTTCGCAAAGATGGATTTGAGTTCCTTTATGATAAGTACAAAGACAAGATATATAAGGATATGGAACAAATGGCAAAAGACTGGGGATTGGATGGTCAGAAAGAAGTAATACATTCTGAAAATTCCAATGAACCAGACAGGAGCATATCCCTGACTGCCGAACTTCCATTCGATACCGCCAAGGAGGACTGATGAATACATATAACAACTTAATAAATAATCTTGAAGCTCTTGAATTATTCAGATTCAAAGAAAATATAGACACATATCTGGATATGATTGCAGGTGGAGAGAAAACAGCTCTGGATGCTTTATGCGAACTTACAGAAAGTGAAATTGACTTCAGAAAGCAACAGGCAATAACAGGCTGTGTAAAGGTAGCTAATTTCCCATTTTTAAAGGAGATTTGTGAATTCGATTTCAGTTTCCAGCCATCGCTTGATAAGTCCAAAATCATGGATCTTTTGACACTGCGTTTTATAGAAAAAGCAGAGAATATCATATTCTGCGGGACTCCGGGAGTAGGCAAAACAAATCTTGCAGTATCAATCGGGATAGAAGCTGCAAAACACAGATACTGCGTATATTTTATAACATTTCAGGATTTAATATCACAGCTAAAAAAAGCAGCTTCAGAAAACAGACTTGAGACAAGAATCAAATGGTTCTGCAGATACAAGCTTCTGATAATAGATGAACTTGGTTATCAGAAGATGGATGTTGATTCAGCCAATCTATTCTTTAATCTCATAGCCAAGCGATACGAGAAGCTGTCAACAGTAATAACAACTAACAGTCCATTTTCCAAGTGGTCTGATATATTTCAGGAACCCGTATTAACTAATGCTCTGCTTGACAGACTGCTTCATCACTGCTCTGTTATAAACATAAATGGGCCATCCTACAGACTAAAAGATCAGATGCAGTATATGATTGAGGAAAATTAAGTTACATAAAATATCATATAAGCGTGTAGGTTTTCCTACATTCTTATATGATAAAAAACCTACAATTTTATATTGACATTTGCATATTTACTGCGTTCCGTATCAATGTCGGGATTACTGGCATACCGTTCCTTTTCCCGTTCGTGGTGGGCTTCCAGTGCCCCTGACGGGGCTCCCTTGTGCTTCGCAAATCGTAAAATAGCGTATTGTGGCATGTAACTCCTTTCCGTCCACAAAAGAGTGGACATCTCTTTATTTTCAAGGTACGGCTCATCGATGAACTAAGGAAAGTCTACACTTATTTCTCATACTGTGCCGTATATCCAAAAGGCAGGAAATATAGGATATTTGGCAGGACTTTCCGCTTTTACGGAAATGTGGTAAAATGGAGAAGAAATATGATTATGAGGAGATGATACTGTGGCATTAACCATACAGGAACGCTTAAAAGACCTACGGGTAGAACGGGGACTGACATTGGAACAGCTTGCCGGTGAAACCGGGCTGTCAAAATCTGCCCTCGGAAGCTATGAATCAGAGGATTACAAGGATATCAGCCATCATGCCATCAACCGGCTGGCTGACTTTTACGGTGTGACTGCCGATTATCTGCTTGCCCGGACAGAAACAAAAAGCCACCCGAATGCAGAGCTTTCTGACCTGCATCTGAGTGACGAAATGATAGAGCTATTAAAGAGTAAACGGGTGGATACGGCACTGCTCTGTGAACTGGCAACCCACCCGGATTTCACAAAGCTTCTTGCCGACATACAGATCTATGTGGAGGGTATTGCATCCATGCAGATACAGAACCTGAATGCATGGGTGGATGTGGCAAGGGCTGAAATCATGGAAAAGTATCAGCCAAAGGAACAGGACAAAACCATGTATCTGTTGCAGTCAGCCCATGTGAAGGAAGGCGACTATTTCCGTAGCCGGGTACATAAGGATATGGACAGTATCTTGGAAGATATCAGAAACGCCCACGCCGGAAGAAGTGACGGAGCACTGAAAACATCTGTTGCGGAAGAACTGCGGCAGGATTTGGAAGAAGTGGCTGCCTTTGAAGGAAGCCGGGCAGAACAGCTTCTGATGGTGTTCTGTAAGCAGACCAAGCTCCGTTACAATAAGCTGACAGAGGACGAAAAGCAGGCACTGATACGGATTATGCAGAAGTCAGAGCTGATGAAGAGCCCTATTTCTCAGAGGGGTAGAAAGAAATAAAATACGTATACTTAAAGATACTTTGAGAGGTAACATTTATGGGATTTCGTACACTTGAAATTAGTCATGCGGCAGAAATACACATAAAAGAAGGACAATTGGAAATTACAACAGACGATGGAGTTGCAGTTGTTCCGATAGAGGACTTGAATCAGATTATGGTACATGGGGCTAATATACGACTTTCTACAATGGATTTATCTATCTTAAGTCAAAATAAGGTGGCACTGATGACGCTTGATGACAGATATTTACCTACAGCCATTGTGCTGCCCTTTGAAGGTCATGCAAGACAGTCTAAATTAATGCATGCACAAGTAAATACTACACATGAAAAATATATGGAGTTATGGATTGATATTATAAAACAAAAGATAAGTAATCAATCCCGAGCGCTGTCTATTATGGGTTTGGATGGTGCGGAAAGAATTGCAGAGCATGTGGCAACTGTAGATGAGGAAAATGTGGATTACTGTGAATCATTAGCTGCTAAAGAATATTTTTCATATTATCATGAGGGATTTAACAGAAGAAGTGAGGACCCTATAAATAGCAGACTGAATTATGGCTATGCTGTTGTAAGAAGTGCAATTGCAAGAAAACTGGTGGCAACGGGTTTTCATCCAACTTTTGGAATACATCATGACAATCAATTGAATGCATTTAATCTGGCCGATGATTTGATAGAACCGTATCGTGCAATAGTTGATTTAGTAGCACATAACAATATAGCGTCAAATATTCAGTTGACAAAATCAGAAAGAAGAGAATTAGCACATGTATTACATAATGCCTGTATCGTCGATGGAGTCAAGGTTAATGTAATGTCGGCGATTGATATTATGGTAGAAAGTTTAAAGAGGATTATTTTAGATGCTTCGACAGAAAAACTGAAGTTACCAATGATTCTGCCGATTGAAAGTATGGAGGGAATTACGGAATGAGATTACTTGTTATTCTTAGTCCAACAGATAGATGGGGAACTAAAACAGAGTATACGAAGCTTCGAAAGTTTTTACATAAAGATGGCTATTTGCGAATAGCACCGGAAGTGTATATGCGGATAGTGCAAAATAGGAAAGCGTCCGAAAAACATTACAGACGAATTGAAGAGTACGCACCTAAAACCGGAATAGTGAGACTTTTACGTTTGACAGAGAAGCAATATAATAATATTTATATGGTAGCAGGTGAACCAGATTATCAAGAAAAAGTAGTTGGCACAAACAGTCATATTATGTTATAATGAGACTTGTAACAGACTAATTATCTATATTTGGGGAGTTAATAAAACTTTGTACTAAATATAGTTGTTGAATGACCCGCCAAAAATGGTGCATCGTTCAACAAAACTTTATCAGCCAGAGACAGCTTTCCTACGAAAACATCATGAGCGAAACGGGAACCAGGTATCGTATGAATCGTTCCATCCAGGTAGAAGGCGCCTTTGGGGTGCTGAAAAATGATTATGATTTCCAAAGATTTCTGCTCCGTGGGAAAACCAAGGTAAAACTGGAGATTCTTCTGCTGTGTTTTGGCTATAACATCAATAAACTCCATGCCAAGATTCAGAATGACAGGCTGCGCAGTTACCTGTTTCCACTAAAAACAGCTTAGAGATGACATGGAAAAAAGAGACCTTTATTAAAGTACGCAAAAAATCAGGAAGTAACTTCTAAAAACGAAGTTTTCCCTGATTTTTATTTCAGAAAAAGAAGGAGCATCGCTCCATAACTAGAATTTAGTTATTTTGCGACACTCCCTTTTTTCGTCTTGTAGTAGGTGGAAAGACAAAGCGAAGAAAAAGAGGGTTCGAGACAAAGTAAGAAGCTCTTGAGTATGAGCGACAAAAGAAACTGAATAACAGCAGAAGCATGGATATGAAGCACCGCTTTCCTAGAATTCAGATGCAAAATAACGTCTGTTATGATATACTCAATTCGAAATAAAAGGGGCTTAAACTTGCAGGAGAAAATACAAATTAACGAAAGACCGGAATTGAATAAAGAATTAGATGGGAAACATTTAGAAGTTTTTATTATTTAAAGGAAGTAGAAAATGAATGAAGTATGGGCAATGGGCATTTTGGGAATAATGCTCCTTTTACCGTGTATACTTGTGGTACTTGATATTGTATTTGCGGTAAAAAAGAAAAAGAAACTGTTTTTTGAAATCATTGCTTTTGGTATTGGTTATATCTATATGGCTATATGTTGGTGCGTATGGTCTCCCCTGCCTTATGATGAACCTATCAATTTGTATGGTTTAGAGAAAGCTCATGAACCTATTAACACGGACTATCTTCTAACTTTAGTAGTTATAGCAGGTCTTGGCTTTTTGTTTTATTTTATTTTAAAATTTGGAAGAAATCATATGGCACCCCTTGCTAAGGTATTGTGTATCGGAGGAATTTATGGAGGTGTATTGATACACTTGCTGTTTTTATTCCAGCTTTTGGGTGGAGCTCGTCCGGAAGGATTTTCCATCTTATCTTTTTGGAGTGCTAATGGAATCTACATTATTTGTGAGTGTGTTGTTCCAGTATTGTTTTTGCTTCATGTGGCGGAGCTGTTTTGGGAGCTGGTAAAAGAGCAGGCGGATGCTCAGGAAGAAGTCACCTATAACAATAGATTTCTAGCAATCTGCAATCGATTTTTATGTAAAGGTGCCAATATGTATTGGGTTGCATTGATTGTGATGCTACCTTTGTATGGAATCGTAATTGCTATTTTATGCTTATTTGGACAAAAACCGGATAGTGTAATAGAGGCATTTACAAAGACCAGTGACTGGGTTCTTTCCACAGAGATTGCACCGCCGCCAGTAGAGATGGATACTCATTATCTGTGTACGGTGTCTTTACAAGGGCATAGGGAATTGGTAAAGCCTATACGTTATGGTATCCGTCGAGGAAAACGGATAGTTGTCAATAGACAGCTTTGTGTAGCAAATGCCTTTGAGCAGTTGCTTGAGGAAAGAACTCCGAGATTTCATCGGGCAGTACGCAATTTTTATGACAAATACGGCTATCCGATTTCGAAATGGATTACAAATCCCTGGAGTGCAGATGTTATATATATTTTGATGAAACCGTTGGAGTGGGTATTTGTTACCGTTTTATATCTTTTTGATGAGAAACCGGAAAATCGTATTTGTAGACAGTATTTGCCAAAGTAAACATAGTCGCGTCACCGGAGCCGGTATGTATGGACGTTCAATCTTTGCATTTTAGTTGAATGACCCGCCAAAAATGGTGCATCGTTCAACAAAACATATATCGAATCATCCACGAATAAATCCCCATTTTTTCGCCCCCTTGTGTTCTTCTCTTTCTAATTATAACACACTAGTGGAAAAATCGCATTTCTCAAAGATGATTTTTATACTTCTGTTTTGTCGCAAGACCACCTCGCAGATGACGCTCTCGTTTGTTTTCGTCGAGTACACCGCGCACCTGTGTCGCCAACTTTGGATTTACACGAATAAGACGGTCCGAGCAATCTTTATGTACGGTTGATTTACTCACTCCAAACTTCTTCGCCGCCTGTCTAACCGTCGCATTATTTTCTACGATGTAGCTTGCAATTTCGGCGGCTCTTTCTTCAATGTATTTTTTCATAGAAAAACCCCTGCAATACTTGTTTGTAAAGTGTATGCAGGGGTTAGTTCATTTATGAGCTATTCCATTCTATAAAATTATACCTTAAATCGTTTAATCAGCTGTGTTAAGTTCGAAGCCTGATTTGCGAGCTCCTGTGAAGTTGACTCGTTTTCTTCCGCTACTGTAGAGTTCTGTGAAATTCCTTTCGAAATGTCTTCTACCCCGCGTAAAATCTGCTGCATGTCTTCCGCCTGAGTTCTTGCTGTATCCGCAGTTTCAAGAATTGTTCCATTCACTTCTTCAAACGCTTGTGAAACTTCAAGCAATGCCTCTTTCACTTTTTCAGCTGTTTCATTACCTTTTTGAATCTCTCCAATTGAGATTTCGATTAATTGTTTTGTATTGCTTGCAGCTCTTGAACTTTCATCGGCAAGTTTTCCAATTTCATCGGCTACTACCGCAAAGCCTTTGCCTGCTTCGCCAACTCTTGCTGCTTCAATTGATGCATTAAGTGAAAGCAAGTTTGTCTGGCTTGCAATTACTTCGATTGTCTGAATGATACCCACAACTTCCTGTGAAGTTTTCTGGATATTGTCCATCGCAAGCATCATCTGGTTCATGAGTTCCTGATTTACTTCCATCATCGAAGTAACTCGAACAGTTTCCTGTGCAGACATCTCTGCTTTTTCTCTGTTCTCTTCTACTTCCTGCGAAATCTTATTTGCGATTTCAATTAATCGCTCGATTTCTTTTGCCTGATTGCGGGCACCTTTTGATACTGTCTGTGAGATTTCTGAAAGTTCTCCAGATTCTCTAAGTACGATGTCCGCGCCTTCATTAATACCAACGATTACGCTTGTTAAGCCTTCTGTAATACCGTATAAAGCCTCCTTAAGTCTTGCAAATTCACCAACATAGTCGTACTGAAGTTCAAACTTAAGATTACCTTCTGAAATTTCATTTAATACCGCTGATACTTCATTGATGTAAACAATATATTCTTTTAATCGTTCAACTGTCTTACCTATGTAAAACGCCAACTCACCAATTTCGTTCTGAGAAGATGTTGTTAAATCTACATCGAGTCTTCCTGCTGCTAATTTTTCAGCGATGTCCTTTAACTCAATAATTGGTTTACTGATTTTCTGTGCGCTCTTCTTAATACTGAAAAATACCATGAAACATGCAAGCCCAACCAATAAAACAAGGCTTACGAGGCAGAAAATAATTGGCTGATAATATTCGCCAGCTGGTAATACACTTAATACCATGTATCCAGTTTCGCCTACTTTTGCGAAATGACCATATTCTGTGCTATTTCCGAACTTGATTCTCATAGAACATGGAGTCTGGTTTAAAACTGCATCGATCGCTTCTTTGTTAACCGATAAATCTGCCATATTCATTAAGATAATTTCTGCGGTTGGTGCATATGCTACTCCACCATTTGGTGAAAGAAGAATCGAAAATCCGTTTGAACCAATTCTATACTTTGCCATGATTTCTGCAATCTTGCTTAATTTAACATCTACACCAGTAATACCGATTACGTTTTTGTTACTATCAAAAACAGGGCTAGCAATACTAATTACCGCTTCCTGCGAATCCGAATACTGCTGATATGGTTCAGAGAATACGGGTTTTTGCTTGTCTACACATGAATACCACTCATAAAGTGCAGCATCAAATTCCCCTACTGATGTGTAGCCATTCGACATAATAACACTTTTAGAATCGAGGTCAACAACCCATGTTGTTGCAACCGCATCTGCATTTGCATCCACTAAGTTTCTTAACTGCTGAATATTACTTGCATAAGTTGGATGCATTGAAATGTTGGAACCCGCACCATTTCCTAACAACATCTGCTGGATTTGAGGACTTACCGCCAAGTTTTCTCCAATCGCAATGTATGGTCGGAAAAAGTCGGAGGTTTCCCATGCCGCAACTTCTGATTCCAAACTAATTTCTGTACTATTTGCGTTATTAATAGTTACTGTCATAATAGCGCCAATAATCGCCGATGCGATTAAAAGGAACACAATTATGTTTCTTCCGATCTGTACACTGATCTCTTTTTCAATTTTTGTTGTATTCGTTTTCTGCTTTCCACCCATCAAGATTTGCCCCCCTATGTGATTTTGTCACAGTCTCCGTTTCACTATTATACCACAGGGTATTACTTTTAGCAAATAAGTACTGATTTTTCTCTCCTTCGTTTGCCTCTTCATCAAATACAACAAGAAATTCCTTTAACACTTCTTTTGTCAGATATCCACCTCTCCAATGGAATAAAAGAATTCTGCCTTTCTTAACCGCCTGCTTTGTTCGATTTCGAACCTCATCCACGGTCGTCCAGGAAATTTTCTTTTCTTTGTAGTAAAAATGCTCGCCGTCGGTACACGCTGGCACCTTCCAGATGACCGGCTCATGATCTCTGAAAATCTGCTTATCCGACAAATTCACATAATCATATCGCACGGTGTCATCTTTTGAAAGGGTGTTGTCAAAGGTCGCATCGAGATGATAATACTGACCGTCAATACGAATTACATTCCATGCATGGCGATACTTAGTTGAATGACCCGCCAAAAATGGTGCATCGTTCAACATACCCTCTACCTGCTAATCAAAGAGCTTTACTTCTGTGACTGACACTGGCACAGAAACAAAGCTCTTTTTGTCTGCTTCAAAACCGGAGTCCCGAATCCCAATCCCCGACTTTTCGCCGACCCGCAGATAGAGGGTATAACACACTACACTTTGTCATGCAAAGTCGTGTGCCAACAGGGGGCGTTGCCCCCTTTGGATTCCCCCATCATTTCCGTTTCTCGGATACAAAACCGACTTTGCCGGTTTCCTATCCTTGTCCCGAAAAAATAAAGAAGCTCCGTCGCTATCTTCAAAGGGGATGTCAACGGTGCTTCTTTATATTTATCCAAAAGTTGTTTTCATGCAATATTGTGTAAGCGTGGGCTGTGGTGTAGTATCTTTAACTAAGGGAAACTCCGTTTTCCCATTTGGATACAGAAGCTTTTGTCACTCCCAAAAAGGAAGCCAGCTCATCCTGTGTTATTCCTCTTTTTTTACGCAAATGAGCTATATTTTCTGCTATTTTTAATGAACTTGTCATATTATCAACCAGCCTCTTCATCACCTATTAATATAACTATTCAGTACCAACCTTCATTAACTCCTTTTTTTGATTACTCTTATACAAAAGACCTGTGATTATCAAAATTAATACAATTGTGCTAATCCTTATAAGCTCTGTATATTTTTCGTTCATAAATACAATAGCCAGAATCGGAATAACACCGCTAAGTACACCTGTAAACATCGCTATCATCATAGAAGCACTCTGTTTTACAACACTCACTTCATTTTCCCACTCAAAGTTTGGAAATGTAAGATTTACTGAAATTCCCAATACACTTGAAAAGCACAGATAAACTATAGGTAATACTACAAGCCATACCAATTCTGATAATGAAGGTTTTAAAGCTAATCCCAAAAATATTACAGATATTAAATAAAAAGGAAATGCAACACTTAAATTTACAAGTATCTTGCTGTCATAAACCTCCTTGGCATTAACCGGAAGAGCCTGTATCTGCCAAAATGTATTTCCTTCTATGGATATTGAGCAGGCTGTAGTTGAAACCATACAAAATATGCATGAAACTGCAAATGGAATACATTTTATTAAAACTGCACCTATATCCGGAATACCAAAAACAGTCTCTATCTGTTCTATACCCATAAAGAAAACTGCTATCGAAAGAATTACTGCCATAGCAAAGCATATCATTGTATTTGTAACATATACACTTGATGCAAAATATCTCTTCAATTCTTTATGCCATAAAGAAACAATGTGGCTGTTCTTTTTGAGTTTTGTCATCTTAAAATCATTTTTGGAAGCTACTGAATGAATTGCTCCACAAATTTTTTGGAAATATTTTTGCAGTATTGCAACAAATACTGTAAATATAACAGCAGGTACTCCAAGCAAAAGACAAAATGAAACGATTTCACCTGACAATGCTTTTGTAAACCAGATAGCAGGTGGATATATGCCTCCTATCTGCTGTGATAATAAATCCGCCATATTTTTAAGCATCTCTTCTGTAAGCATCGACTCATTATCAGACAACCAAAAGCTTCCTATCATAACACCAAGAACAAGTATCATTGTTAATATTGTTTCAACAAAGCTCTTATGTCTTGCCCTTGAACTGACAGCCGTAATAATTGCCCCTAATACAGAAGAAATTGTTAATGGCAACAACGGTAAAAACAAGCTTCCCAAAATAAATACTAAGTAAAATATCAAAGAGGTCTGTTCAAAACATGAATACACTACCAGTCCCGGAATCATAATCAACATTTCTACAAGCATATTCATAAAATACATACATAGATATCTGCTAATAATAATTGAAGCTCTTGATACGGGCAACGAAATCATCATTTCATAGCCTTTCATCGCAAAAAGAGTGTTTCCCGCTTTAAAAAAGCTAAAAAACAAAATAATAATACTTGCTATTGCATATAAATACATTGGTATGATTACTGCCATTCCCATTGAAGCAAGTCCGTATGAAAAAGCTGATACATAACCAACTGCCATAAATATCAACATAATCCACACTACCGACAAGGCAATGAATTTATATTTCTTTGCTTTATCCTTAGTATGAATAATCACATTTATTCCAAAAAGATTACCAAGCTGTAATCTGCATAATCTCATAACCTGACTAATCATTTTTGATTACCTCCATAAAGACAGACTCCAAAGTGCTGTCTTTTACAAGCTCCTGCATATCCCCTGATGCCATAAGCTGACCATCACGAATAATCGCAACTTTATTGCAAAGCTTTTCAGCAACATCAAGGACATGTGTAGAAAAGAATATTGCACTACCTTCATTGCACAATTCATGCATCTTGTTCTTGAGTACCAATGCAGCTTTGGGATCAAGACCTACAAACGGCTCATCAAGCACAAGAAGCTTTGGCTTGTGAATCAATGCTCCAATAATAGCAAGCTTCTGTTTCATTCCATGTGAATAGGATGAAATCAGATCGCCCAAAGCACCGGTAATCTCAAATGAATCCGCCTCTTCTCTAATTCTCTGTTCTCTGTCACTTACGGATATATCATATATATCTGCAATAAAATTCAGATATTGTATTCCGGTAAGATACTCATACAAGTCAGGATTATCAGGTATGTATGCCATAATGCTTTTGCATTTCAATGGCTCCTTCTTTATAGACATTCCATCTATAAGAATTTCTCCTTCATCAAAATCATGGATTCCAACAATACTTTTTATTGTCGTAGTTTTTCCCGCTCCATTATGTCCAATAAAACCATAAATATCGCCAGTTTCCACTGAAATATTCAAGTTTGAAACTGCTTTTTTGCCACCTTTGTATATCTTTGTCATATTTCTAATCTCTAACATACTAATCTCCATACCTTTCTACAAATCACACATAAATTTGTAATTGTTTTACTTACAGCATTAGTATACAAAATTTTCAAACTTTTTTCTATGGATTCTCGCGATATTTTACGATACAAAATCAACTATAAGGATACTTTACATCTCCTGTAAAACTCCATGCAACACAAATCTTGCGTTTTCAGAGGTATATTCACAGGTTGACAACATAATATATTTTTTCTGAGCATAATCTGATGTCTGCACTATTTTTTCCAGATCAGCTTTGAACAGAGACTTGGCTGATATACCGGATATGTATTCATTCAATTGTTCACTATAGCCTTGGTATACAACATAGGCATCAGAATTTGCAACCGTATAATATCCTGCAATCAAATCTATTCTGTAATTTTTTTGAGGCGTCAACAGCCACATATACCGATGCGTATTATAATACTCCTGATCTGACCAGTAGGACAATGTGGCAAACATAGATCGGTCACGCATATGATGCCCATAAATAATATTGTTATGATCTAGAAAAGTGCTGTCATTGGCGGCTTCCATAAAGATTGCGCCACTCTTTTTAACACTCTTATCATATGCATGATTAAGGTAATAATCATTTTCACCACTATAGCATACAGGATAATTTATAGGTGTGTCTTCACAGTATATCCACCCTATTATTTCAGGATTTATTTCCTTTAATTCATCAAAATTAACCTGTATTGGACACTTACTCCCTTTGTTTATCTGCTCTAAATAATCATCTGTATCAACACTGTTTACTGACACAAACCTGTCTGATGCCATCTTATAGAGTTTTTGTTCATTCTTATATTCAAAATATATTTTCAATAGAACTGCTACAATTATTAAAAACAGCACAGCTATAATAATTCCTATGATCACCAAAAACCTGAGTTTCCTCTCAGCACTGTTTTTTTTGCTCACTTCATCAAAAGCTTCTTTCGTGTCGTTTTCATTTGTGCCTGCTGAATTTTTGTGCTTCAGGCTAAATGACACCATATTACACAATATTCCACCAATTAAAAATGCCATAAGATAGATTTTGCCCTGTGCTGA
Organism: Lachnospiraceae bacterium; assembly: GCA_017424235.1. Classification (GTDB taxonomy): domain Bacteria; phylum Bacillota; class Clostridia; order Lachnospirales; family Lachnospiraceae; genus COE1. Next base: position 31,917 of record JAFPAQ010000228.1, read on the forward strand.
GGTAAAAAGGAACATAAGATTGCCAATAAAGGATATATGAAAGCTTACCGTTCCTATGATATTTTGATACTCCACAGGAGCCATATCCATAGAAGCATTTGCATCTCCCTTGGTATATATTTCATGCTTATCCAAATCATTAAACATTACTCTGTGTGCAACTACAAATCCTTCCTTTTCAAATACAACGATTTCACCCTCCTTTATATTCTGGGGATTATCTGTATTTTTTGTGTATATCGCGCTGCCAACAGGTATAGCCGGCTCCATACTTCCACTCACGATATTATATACTTCATATCCTAAAAGCTTTGGCACTGCTACAGGCAGACACACTATCAGCACCAGTAATATAATTAACTTTCCAATAATACCAAAAAGGACAGAGCCTTTAGACCTGTCCTCCCCAGCAGAATATTCTTGTTTTAAAATGACCTTTTTCATTCCCATAAAACATCCTTATATTCTTAGTAACTATTCATTACCAGCATAGTTACTGTTCTTCATTATTTCTCTGTTTTTTCTTTGACCTTTGGTTCTTTTTTACCTGCTTTATTAAGCAGTCCGACCTTCGAAGCAAGACGTTTTTTCCATACAATAAATGCACCAGTCAATGACATTGCAGCAATAATAGTTATTATAAGAGCTATCTTTATAGCCTTGGAAAGACTTTTACTACCTTCCACCTCAAAGAAAGGCGCCATATCAAGTGGTACTTCTTCTTCATCAAGATCAATAAGATCCCGTGGTACGCTCTCTTCCTCCAGTTCTTCGAAAACATCTTCCTGACCTGCCGCTATTTCGTCTTCATTATTATGTGATTCTTCAATTGCAGCATTGTTTGAATTATTAGCCGCATTATTATCAGCTGCATTATTCTGATTATTATTGCGGTTATTATTTCTGCTTTCGTCTATTACAACAGGAGCAAGTGGTGTAGGTTCACCAGGAATTATCGTAATTCCATTCCTATCACCCTCTACAAATACTGTTTTTCCGGGAATACGCTCTACAATGGTCTCGCCTTCCTTATCCACATAAACAATACCGCCATCTTCTTTATAATGATAATATCCTGAACCATCATTCTTTTTATATTCAAAGACAAACTCATTAAGTGAAACATCTTCTTTTAATGTCTTTGCAAGATTATATGCCTTTGGTACATAACCATTTATAAATTTATAAGCCACCACCGGCTTTTCACCAACATTTCCATAAAAAGTTTCTGTTGGTGCAAGTTCTTCCTTTGTCTTTTCATCAATATACTTGACCGTATATGCTACATCTCCGCCCTTAACAGAATATGCTACAACATAGTCAGCATCACGTGTAATAGTAAATACAGGTCCCATCATAGAATCAACTGTATTGTTATCTTTTCCACTCTCTCTAATTCCTTTGGGATAATATTTACTTTCAACAAGCTCA
>JAFPAQ010000229.1 GCA_017424235.1 Lachnospiraceae bacterium
CCTCATTATGCTGTGTTTTTGCTGTAACACCAAGCTTCCAAAGCTCCTCATTAAGGTCTTTCATATATGCGCCTACACGCTCTCTGATTACACCAAAGTAATGATCTTCCATTTCCTGTCCCTTAGGCGCCGGAGCTCCGAAAAGTGTACGTCCTGCAAACATAAGGTCTTTTCTCTGCATATAAAGGTCTTTATCAACAAGGAAGTATTCCTGCTCAGCACCAACTGATGCAGTTACCTTTTTAGCTTCTGTATTTCCAAATAATTTTACAATACGAAGTGCCTGTGTGCTAAGTGCTTCCATAGAACGAAGAAGTGGTGTCTTCTTATCAAGTGCCTCTCCTTTGTATGAGCAGAAGGCTGTAGGAATACAAAGAATCTTACCACAGCCTGACTCCTTTATGAATGCCGGAGAAGTAATATCCCATGCTGTATATCCTCTGGCTTCAAATGTAGCACGAAGACCTCCTGAAGGGAATGAAGAAGCATCAGGCTCGCCTTTAATAAGCTCTTTACCGGAAAACTCCATAAGCATTCTGCCTTCTGAATCCGGATGTGTAACAAATGAATCATGCTTTTCAGCGGTGATACCTGTAAGTGGCTGGAACCAGTGTGTATAATGTGTTGCACCCTTCTCAACAGCCCAATCCTTCATAGCCTTTGCAACTATATCAGCAGTTGCCATAGAAAGCTCTCCACCGTTGTCCATTACTTTTTTTACTTCCTGAAAAACCTTCTTTGGAAGTCTTTCTTTCATTTTTGAAACAGTAAAGACGTTTTCTCCAAAAATCTCTTCAACGTTAAAATTCTCACCCATGCTTTTTTCCCTCCATATCTATGTTTTGTCATGCGTAATAACGCACAAATGCCAAGTGATTAGATAAAAGATATCGCACAGCGATATCTTGCGCCACTTTTGTGTCGCATTTTGCGACATATTTCCAATGCAAAAGTGTGCGCATCCTCACGGAGTGTTTTTCTTTATAGAAATTTTCTATAAAGAAAAAAGTTCCAAAAAAGGTTATAATACGCTTTTTGGAACACCGTCGTTCACGATCATATAAAATATTCTTGTTTTAAGCAATTACTGCATTTTCTTGCTTGCATATTAAAAATAATATATCTTTCAAAAAAAATCAAGTCTTTCCCACAAATTTTCTTAAAATCTATTTCATTTCTGCATTTTGCATACCGCTTTTACATGAGAAAGACTGATTTTTGTTATTTTGCACTAATAGGTCATACCAGGATTTTCATTCTGAAAATACTTCACAGGATAATAGTTGTAAATAGTTACGTTAATTTTACTGATGTACCGGAGTTTACACGAATAATATCATATATCTGTGGTTTTTCTGAAAGTTCTACATACAATGTCTGTTTTGAATGTGGACAGCTTTCAACAGCTTCACCCTCATCGTTGTACATTGCAAGCACCTTAGTCTTAATATTTCTTCCATCCGGCTTCATTATTTCTATACTATCGCCAACACAGAATTTGTTACGCTGTTCAAAACGTGCAAGTCCTCTTTCATCAATCTGATCTATTATTCCAAGATATACATAATCATTTACATAGGTATTGTTGTCATATATCTGTGTATTTTCATCAGGCTTTCCAAAATAAAATCCTGTTGTAAACTGACGATAAGTACACTTTGATATCTCCTCACGATACCATTGCATATTTTCACGATACTTCTCTTCTGATTCAAAGAAGTCATCAATGGCTTTTCTGTAGGTACGTGCAACACATGCAACATAAAGAGCTGTCTTCATTCTTCCTTCAATCTTTAAGCTGTCTATCCCTGCATCTATGATTTCAGGAATATACTCTATCATGCAAAGGTCTTTTGAATTAAAGATGTATGTTCCACGCTCATTTTCATATACAGGCAAATACTCGCCAGGTCTCTTTTCCTCAACCACAGAATATTTCCAGCGGCAGGGATGTGTACAGGCTCCCTGATTTGCATCTCTTCCCGTAAAATAGTTTGACAAAAGGCAACGGCCTGAATACGAAATACACATAGCTCCATGTATAAAGCTCTCTATCTCCATCTCCTCAGGAATATTATTTCTTATTTCTTTTATCTCCTTAAGTGAAAGCTCACGCGCCGAAACAACTCGCTTTGCTCCCTGCTGCCACCAGAATTTATAAGTCTGATAGTTAGTATTATTTGCCTGTGTGGAAATGTGTATCTCTATTTCAGGACATACCTCCTGTGCTATCATAAACATACCGGGGTCTGAAATAATAAGAGCATCCGGCTTTAATTCCTTTAACTCTTTAAAATATTCTCTTGCACCTTCGAGGTCATTATTATGTGCAAGTATATTTGCTGTTACATATACTCTGACATCTCTTTCATGTGCAAACTCTATTCCTGCCTTCATATCCTCCGGTGAAAAATTCTTTGCCTTTGCTCTAAGTCCAAAAGCCTCTCCACCAATATAAACAGCATCTGCACCAAATATTACTGCTGTTTTTAGAACTTCCAAACTGCTTGCAGGAATAAGAAGTTCAGGTTTTCCTACTCTTTTAATATTTTTCATATCAATTACCTTATCTTTTATTTTTTCTGGTTGACAGGGTTACTCCATCTGCAATCGGTAAAATAACAGTTTCAAGCTCGTCGTTATGTGTAAGTGCATACAGATACTCTCTCATTCTATTATGAATAGTACGGTTTCGCCTTGTAACTGCATACTTTGACTCTATTATCTCACCCTCCTGCATAATATTATCAGATACTAAAATACCATCTCTTGAAAGCAGTCTCAAAATATCAGGCAAAAAGTTAATATACTGTCCCTTGGCTGCATCCATAAATATAAGATCATACCCTTCTTCTTCGTCAAGTGCTGCAAGAATCTGTGTTGCATCACCTTCAAGAAGTGTTATCACCTCAGACTTGCCGGCCTTTTCAAAGTTTTCTTTTGCGACAGGTATTCTTTTATCATATTTTTCTATAGTAGTTATATGACATCCCAAAGGGGCATATTCACTCATCAACAAAGCAGAGAAACCAATGGCAGTACCGACCTCAAGGATACGCATGGGTTTTGCCCAGGTTACTAAAAATCTGAGCAGACTCTGCATCTGAGGCCTGATAATAGGCACATTGGTCTCTAATGAATACTTCTCCAGCTTACTTAAATATTCCGGATGTGGTCTGTCGAATGAATGAATAAATGTCAACATTCTGTCATCTATCAACTTTATTCCTCCACTGTATCAGTCTCAATATTGGTCTCACCACTACTCATAATCGAAAGCATCTCAACCGCAGACATAGATGTGCTAAGCTGATATGAGCCTGGTTTTATCATATCTTTGTACTCTGAAAGCTTTTCCTGTACTACAAAGATACCTGCATCATTTATCAACCCTTTTTTCTCCAAAGCCTCTGCTATTTCCTTTGTGCTTTCACCTTCTGTAATAACAATGTTTACCATCCTGCCATTTTCCGCGTCTACAGGTACGTCTGCAAATATCTGATATCCAAAATTGTATGCGCCAACAGATAGCCTAAATACTACATATATAATAACTGCAGCCACCACTATTCTGACAATTGTTCCAACTATTGTACCCAAAAACTGTTTAGAATTCATTCAGGTAATACCTCCGCTTGACTTATATCTCCATTATTATTGGAAGAATCATAGGACGTCTCTTGGTCTTTTTCCACACGAATTCACCAAGTGTATCCTTAATCGTACTCTTTATCTTGCCCCAGTCTGTAATGTTTTTCTTAAGGCATGAAAGAACTGCTTTCTCGATAACCTTACGCGCCTCTTCAAGAAGCTCATCAGATTCCTTAACATATACAAAACCTCTTGAAACAATGTCAGGCCCTGCAAGAAGCTCACACGAAGCTGCATCCAATGACATTACAACTATCAGAATACCGTCCTCGGCAAGATGCTGTCTGTCTCTTAGTACAACATTTCCAACATCTCCGACACCAAGTCCATCTACAAGCACAGTTCCAACCGGTACTTTTTCCGTAACTGCTGCGCTCTCCTCATTAAGAGAAAGTACATCTCCCGAATTTAAAATGAATATATTCTCCTTCTCAATTCCAAGCTCCATTGCAATATTTGCCTGAGCCTTAAGATGCTTGTACTCTCCATGAACCGGAATAGCGTATTTTGGCTTTGTAAGTGTGTATATAAGCTTAATCTCTTCCTTACAGGCATGTCCTGACACATGTGTATCCTGAAAAATAACATCAGCTCCCTTTTTAAAGAGCTCATTTATTATTCTTGTTACAGCTTTTTCATTTCCCGGAATCGGGCTTGATGAGAATATTACAGTATCACCTTTTCCAATAGTGATCTTTTTATGCATTCCACTTGCCATACGACTCAGTGCTGCCATTGACTCACCCTGGCTTCCGGTAGTTATTATTACTGTCTTGTCCTTTGGATAATTCTTAAGTCTCTCTATATCTATCAAAGTATTGTCAGGGATACTGATTCTGTTGAGATTTGAAGCAGTTTCAATAATATTTACCATGCTTCGACCCTCGACTACTACTTTTCTTCCAAATTTGTAAGCTGTATTGATTATCTGCTGTACTCTGTCCACATTTGAGGCAAAGGTAGCTATAATGATCCTTGTCTTTTTATGTTCTTCAAAAAGAGTGTCAAACACACTTCCCAAAGTCTTTTCAGATGGTGTAAAACCAGGTCTTTCTGCATTAGTACTATCGCACATAAGTGCAAGAACACCTTTTTTACCAAGCTCTGCAAATCTCTGCAGGTCAATCGCATCGCCATATACAGGTGTATAATCCACTTTAAAGTCACCTGTATGTACCACTATGCCTGCCGGCGAATAAATTGCCAATGCAGCTGCATCTACTATACTGTGATTTGTCTTTATAAATTCTATCCTGAAGCATCCAAGATTGATATTTTGTCCAAATTTTGTTACTTTCCTTCTCACATTGTGAATAAGATTATGCTCTGTAAGCTTATTCTCTATAATTCCCATAGTAAGCTTTGTAGCATAAACAGGCACATTGAGCTCCTTTAATACATAAGGCAATGCACCTATATGATCCTCATGACCATGTGTGATAATAAATCCCTTTACCTTGTCCTGATTGTTTTTAAGATAAGTAATGTCAGGAATCACAAGGTCTACACCAAGCATATCATCCTCCGGAAAACTAAGTCCGCAGTCCACAACAACAATACTGTCTTCATATTCAAAGGCAGTAATATTCATTCCAATCTGCTCAAGTCCTCCCAAAGGAATTATCTTTAGCTTAGATGTTGCATTATTTTGTTTTTTATTCTGTTTCAAATTTGACCTCCTAGCTTATATGGTAATAAAGCCTAAATCAGATCAATATCTTCAAGCATATTTTCAAAAACTCCCGATACAGCAGCAAGTTCATCATCATCTTCGACCATACTGTAAACCTGCTCGTTCTCATTTTCTCCCGATACAGTCTTCAAAATATATGCATCTCCGTCATCATCTTCCTCGGCATCTGTTACCAGAATATAATTGACCCCGCCGAGTGTGGTCTGCTCTAATACATAAAATTCAACAGCGTCTTCTCCATCCGGCTTAAAGGTAATTTTTTCCATGTTTGTCCTCTCTTTTTAATAATAAAATTAGGGTATAATGCCCCTTAATTAAAATTGAACCGACTGTTTTGTACTTTGTACTCTCACAATCATAATAATTAATTTTGTCCACTATTTTTTAAATAATCCAAATATCCCTGCAAAATAAAAACTGCCGCTATCTTGTCGACATGCTCTTTTCTATCCTCACGTCTTATACCGGCCTCTATCATAGCTTTATCTGCTGCCACAGTGGTCAGTCTCTCATCCCAAAGATTTACAGTAAGTCCTGTTCTTCTCTCAAGCATTTCCTTGAATTCAAGAGTCTTTTCTACACGTTCACCCATTGTGTCATTCATATTTTTAGGAAAACCAAGCACAATTTCATCAACCTCGTACTCTACTATCAGCTCTTCAATCCTTGCTAATGTCTGACGTAATTTGTTCTCAGATTTCCTGCGTACTATCTCTATTCCCTGAGCTGTGATGAGCAAAGGATCACTGATTGCAACTCCCACTGTCTTAGAGCCAAAGTCTAATCCCATTTTTCTCATACGTTTTTCCAGCCTGCATTAACTATATATGACTTAAGCATTTCCTCTACAAGCTCATCGCGTTCAACTTTCATAATCATTGCTCTTGCATTTTTGTGGCTTGTAATGTATGTAGGATCACCCGACATTATATATCCAACTATCTGATTTACCGGATTATATCCCTTCTCAGTCAAAGCTGCATAAACCGATGCAAGTACATCTGCAACAGAGGTTGCTTCTGTCAATACCTCAGGTTCAATTTGTATAAATTGTGTTCTTGTTAAATCATCCATTCGTATTTAACCTTGCCTTTCTCTTTATGTTCATATAAGGGCACATAAATACTATCCCTTACTATATATCGTTTTTTTATTATTTATATGATAACTTAATTTATGTGAAAATTCAACCAATACTTATTGTTTGGATTTAAATTTATTGCAACACTTAGTTAATACCAAAAAGAAATCTGATGCAATGCACCAGATTTCCTTTATTAACACTATTTAACTTTATACTCAGCTGTTATGCTTCCTGTATAATTTCCATTTTCTTTTGCAGTTACTTTTATCTCAATTGCAGTATTCTTTGGAACTATATCCTTCTTATCTACAATATCTCCAGCCTTTCTTGTAACTGCTTTTTTGCCGTTTTCTACTACTGTTTCTGACTTATAAGTATATGCATATGTCTTATTGTAATCAGTTCCGGCATTGAGTTTTCTTCCTGTTTCATCTTTGATAACAGGAGTTGCAAAAGCATTTCCGGTCTTTTTCTTATATTTGATATCGTTTACTGTTATAGTCATATTTTCAAGAGAGCTTTTTGTAATATTAAAATTCTTTATCACTTTTCCTTTATAATTTCCCTTGAAAGTAATAGTTATTTTAGCATTTTCTGTTACTTTAGTATTTTTAGCATATTTAACAGTAAAATCTGCTTTATCAAGAACAATTCCATCATAGCTTATTGTTACAACAGGTCTGTTTCCTGCCTTTGAATATGCTACCTCTTCATCAAAGCTTATATTAAGCTTGTCGTCTTCTGCCTTGATTTCTCTAGCAAGTATGTCAAATTTTCTTGTAAGTGAACCTGTATACTGACCTGCACCTGTAAATATTACAGTTGCCTTACCTGCTTTTTTGTTATTCTTGTAACTTATTGTATAATCTTTACCTTCCTCAAGTACAATATCTTTTGCTTTAACAATAAGCTTTGGTGCTTCTAATATGATGCCTGTGTCAGTTTTTGCTTTTGCCCCATCAAAAATAACTTTTCCTATACTGTTTGTGTCAATTTTTGCAACTGCACTTAAAGCTACACCTTTTACATTGAAGCTCTTTGTTGCACTTCCCATATACTGTGCATCATCTTCCTTCATAGTAACGGTTACAGCTGCTTTTCCAACTTTTCCATTCCAGTCATAGCTCACATCATATCTTGAACTGTCAATTTTCTTGCCATTTACCTTAACTTCTTTTACTTCAGGCTTTTTACCTGCTACATAATCACTGTAATTTACAGAATCTGTACTGAGTTTAATTGAAGCTTTGGTAATAAATTTCTTATCTACAACCGAGATTGTCCTGATAATACTTC
>JAFPAQ010000230.1 GCA_017424235.1 Lachnospiraceae bacterium
CCTCGCCAACAATATTTAAAAAATATAAATAATGTCTGAAATTATTGTTCATCTATTTTTGTACCATAGAAAGCGCCTTTTATTACAGTTTTAAGATTTTTACCACCGTCGAGCTCATAGAGTGAATCGCAGTTTCTAAAAGCCTCTGCACATATCTTGGTAACAGAATCAGGAACATACACTTTTTCTATTTCCTTATGACCCTTAAATACTTCTGAACCTATCTGTTTTACTGTATCCGGAATTGTAACTTCTTTTGAATTTCCCTTATATGCAAGCAGTATTCCATCACCCACAATAAGAAAATCACTCTCTACGGCACTCTTCTTCCAGGCTTCAAGCCATGGAGTACCGGCAAATGCTTTTGTGCCAATCTCAGTTACAGAATCAGCAATATCTACATCTTCAAGTGATTGGCATGACATAAATGCCCCATATTCAATAGTAGTTACATTTTCCGGGATTTTTATCTTCTTTAATCCACTCTCTGCAAAAGCTAACCTTCCTATTGTATTAATTTTCTCACTAATTTCGTAATTAGTCAAACTATTATTTTTATAATATTGTCTTTGTGGGATAATTTTTTCGCTATTACTGTCTTTTTTTACATTTTCCTCTGAATTTTGTTTATTTGTTTCCTCTTTATTATCTTCTTTCTTCTCTTCCTTTTTGTCCTCTTTAATATCCTCTTTATTTACTTTATCATCTTTTGTTTCTTCATTTAAATCTTTGTCATTCCCTGCGGTATCCTGACTTTGAGTTTTATTGGCAGCATTTTCTTTTGGGGCGCTATTGTCTTTTTTATTACTCTGATAAACATTTCCCAAAGTATTATTCATAAGAACAACTGCTTTTCCATTAACAATAACTGTTTTACCTATTACAGCTTCACTGTCAGGTTCATCTAATGGATGAACATAATCAGGATTATTATATTCGTGCTTAATAACCGAATCGCCGCCTGAAGCATTATCTGAAGTCTTATCATCAGAGGAATCCTTAACATCTGAATCCTTATCTGTCGCATTTGACTCATCAACTACTTCAGTTTTATCAGTATTTTCTACTGGCTTATTGTTCTGTGCCTCACCTACATTTGGTCTTTTTGTGTTGTTTACATTACTGTCCATAAAATCCAAAGGATATTTGTCAGACTCATAAACAACTTTTATATTATTCTTCTTCGCATAATCCTCAGCAATTGAATTTTTTGTTGTATATATTTGAAAATCTTCACTGTATTCTGTAAAAGCTTTTTTATCTATATCTCTCACATTGGAAGGTATAGCAACCTGCTTAATTCCTTTTGCCTGAGAAAAAGCATTTTTTGCAATAGAAACAATCGAATTTGTCAAAACCACATTTTCAACTGACCCCATATTCGCAAAGGCATATTCCGGAATAATAGCCATATTTTCAGATGTTTTGACATTTTTTGTATTCTGCTGATTCCAAAGTGCATAGGCATCCATCTGTTTTACAGATTTTGGCATCACATAGCAGTCTCCGTCTCTTGCCGGCAACACCTGATAAAGCATGGACATATTACCATTATATAACGCACCATTATAGTATGTCAGGTACTGATTTTCTTCATCTACTATAACTTCTGCAAGTGATGAACAATCTGCAAACACTCCCGAACCCCATGACCTTACATTTCGGCCAATTTCAACATCATACAATGATGTGCAGCCCTCAAATGCTCCCGGTCCTACTTTTGTGACACTATCGGGAATAGATACTTTGGTCAGTGCTGTGCAGTTTTTAAATGCATTAAATCCTATAGTTTCAACATTTGAAGGTATTTCAACAGACTTAAGTGTTGCATTTCCCTTAAATGCATTCTCTCCAATCGCCTTAACATCACCAGGTATAGTAACAAATGTTTCATTTCCCAGATATGCAGTCAGCACAGAATTATCAACCCTAAAGCCGTTATCTTCGGCGGCTTTAACGCCGCCTCCGATTCCCGCCTTAATGCCTATTAATAAAAGGACTATACCTACAACCATTATTGCAGGCACTAATATTTTTCTAATCTGGTCTCTAGTCATTTCAGAACCTCTCTTATCTGCAAAATTATTTATGCTGTTCTGATTATTCTACGTTTACGTCCGTCTCCTGACACAAACAGAATCACTGACAGACATGCCATACCAATAGCCAAAAACCACTTTGGATGAATTGGATCCCCTGTAGCAGGAGTTGAGTCAAAATTCTGTCCGGCTACAAGATTATTTGTATCAACATAAATCACGTAAGGTGAGAAATGTGGTGGTACAAATGATATACATGCAATTCCATCAATTGTAGTAAATTTTGGAGTAAGCTGTTGTAAATTGCCATTGTCAGCAGCTGCTACTCTACAGTTTCCACCATACTGGATCAAAGCATCCGGAATTGGCATTGTAACTGTGATATTCAATCCATATGTATCGGTAATCTTGGTCTTTCCTGTTGCATCATAAAGTGAAATATCCATCGGCAAATATGAAATGCCATCAAGTGTACCATACTTATTGATCAACGCCTGTTTAACTGCTTCCGTAGCTTCTTCTGACTCAGAAATTCTTACAATAAAGTTATCTGTTGAACCACTTACATCAACTGATGCCACATCTTTATTAGATATTCCATTCTTTGTAATATAAATCTTATCTCCACTATCTGATGCAGAAGTGCCTGTATTAGTATTGTTATTATTTGTAACTGTTCCAGGTTTGCTGTTATTGTTATTACCTGCATTGTTTGTTGTATTTGTCACAGTAGTTGTTGTACTGCTGCTTCCAGGTTTTCTGGTACTGCTATATCTGTCGTCATCATCATCATCGTCATCATCAGTTGTTCTGGTCTTATAATTTGCAGTAACTGTAAGGTCTGATGAAGGCATGACAAATGTAGTTGTAGCTGACGTTGCACTTGCA
>JAFPAQ010000231.1 GCA_017424235.1 Lachnospiraceae bacterium
ATGTGAAAAAGAATCATTCATAAAAATGTGTTTTACTGAAAATGAAAAAAAAATAATTGCCAGAAGAAAAAATAGTTCTGCTACAAATTTTGCCGGTAAAGAAGCTGTATCAAAAGCTTTTGGTACCGGCTTTTCTAAGTTTAAATTAAAAGATATAGAAGTGCTTCGTAGTGAATCTGGCGCACCATATGTCGAACTTCATAATGAAGCAAAAAAAATTGCAGAGAATCTCGGAATAAAAAAGATACATATATCATTAACAGATACAGACAAATTAGCTATGGCGTATGTAATTGCAGAAGGAGATGATTAAATGCAGTATTTAACTACCGCAGAAGAAGCAAAATGTATTGACAATATAAGTATAAACAAGATTGGTATACCATCACTTGTTCTTATGGAAAAAGCTGCATTATCAGTATATACCAATATAACAAATATATTTGGTTCACCCGATGAAGCAGGTAAAATACTTGCCGTATGTTCTGTAGGCAATAATGGCGGAGATGGTATAGCTGTTGCAAGACTTTTAAAAGAATCAGGATATGATGCTTATATTATGATGATTGGAAACATAGAAAAAGCAACTGACGAAACGTTGGTGCAATTAAATATCGCAAAAAATCTAGGGGTTAAGATTGTAAACAGTTTATCAGAATGTAAATATAATGTAATAATAGATGCAATATTTGGAATAGGGTTGTCGCGTAATATAGAAGGAAAATATGCAGAGTGTATAAATCAGATAAATGAATCATCTGCAAAGGTCATAGCAGTTGACATACCGTCGGGTGTAAATGCAACTACCGGAGAAATTTTAGGCTGTGCGGTGAAAGCTGATTATACTGTGACATTTGGAACTAATAAAATTGGTAATGTCCTTTATCCGGGAACCATATATGCCGGTAAAACTATCGTGGCAGATATCGGATTTCCCGATAAAGCTGTTCAGACTGTAAATCCTATGGCATATACATATAGCAGGGAAGATGCTGTTAAGCAAATGCCATACAGAAATAAGAGAACCAATAAAGGAAACTATGGTAAGGTACTTGTAATAGCCGGCTCTCCCGGAATGAGCGGTGCCTGTTATTTTACTGCAAAAGCCGCATATAGAATGGGGTGTGGTCTTGTAAAGGTTATGACATCAAATGATAATCTGGATATAATCAAGACAAAACTTCCTGAGGCAATAACTTCATCATATGAATCAGAAAGCATAACTGAAGCAATTAACTGGTCCGATGTTATTGCAATAGGACCGGGGCTTGGTTTATCCGATACATCAGAAAAGCTGATTAAGAAGATATTAAATATAAAGGATAAGCCGGTTATAATAGATGCTGACGGTCTTAATGTATTAGCAGAAATGAACAGAAAAACAGGGAGTACATATCCATATTCACTGCCTTCAAACTTCGTAGTAACACCTCATATGAAAGAAATGAGCCGCCTTATAGATGTATCTGTTAATGATATAAAAAAAGATATGTTAAAATATACATCA
>JAFPAQ010000232.1 GCA_017424235.1 Lachnospiraceae bacterium
AGTGGTATAAACGACAGATAAGAGAAATGATATCAAAATATTATGTATTAGCAAAAGAACTATATATGAAAAATAGAGAAAATGAAATTGAAATAATAAAAAGAGTTCAGGATCGATATAATGCTACATTTTTAGAGAGTATAGGAATCATAAATAATATTCCCTTGGTTACAAATATTAGGCTAAAAGCATTTAAAACATTTAATGAATATATTGACTTCCTTTTTTCGGATAATAGTCCTGCATATAAAAATATCACAATAGTTTTGTGTGCATTGGATGAATGTTCTCGAATGTGGAAATATTTTAATACACAAAATGAAATAGGTATTAAAAAGGGGCTGGTAGATAAGTATAGATATGCCTATATTTGTATAATAAATAAAAGTGATAATTTCATTTATGAAGAGGTAAACAAGGATTCTTGCGAAAAAGAATTTTGTTTAGGGGAAAAACATTTTGTTGTAAAATCAGAAGGATACAGTGAATGTGGAATGGAGAGTAATATCACTGACAAGTTAACAAATGTAGATTATTGTATGAATATGAGAGGGTTAAATGTAGTGGTTTTTAATAATAGTACAGCTTGCCCAATTGATTCTTTTAATGTAGATTTCTATTCTGATAAAGAATTAAAAATTAGACGTAATTATGAATAAACAAGTTGTTTCGACTATTTTACCGTTGCATAACGGAGCAAATTACATATCAGAATGCCTCGAAAGCATTCAGTCTCAAACCTTCACTGACTGGGAATTTATTATTGTCAATGAATATGGCAGTGATGATGGATGTGCAGAGGTGGTTTGCGAATATGCAAAGCATGATAAAAGAATCAAACTGATTCAGAATACCAAACGTTTAGGTCTTGCAGAATCTCTTAATGTTGGAATTTCTTATGCCACAGGTAAGTATATTGCCAGGGTTGATGCGGATGATCCATCCTATCCGGAGCGATTTGCAAAGCAGGTGGAGTATTTGGAAAGTCATCCGGATGTCTTTATGTGTGGCACATTACAGCGGAGTGTTACACCAAAAAGAAGCTATACATTGGAAGTACCTTGCGATAGTGAAGAATTAAAAGCTGCTATGTTATTTGGCTGTGAGATCAGCCATTGTTCTGTAATGTTTCGAAGAGAGACTTGGATAGAAAATGGATGGAAATACGATAAGGACAGTCTTTGTGAAGATTACGATTTGTGGACAAAAATCATGTTCACACACAGAATCGTAAATCTTCCGGAAGTTCTTGTTGATCATAGATGGGGCTTTGGAAATATCTCTATTGCAAAAGGAGAAGCACTTCATAAGGCTTCGCGCAATGTCAGTATACGTACATTGCAAAACTTTGGAATTACTATTGATGAAGCGGATGCTTTTCTGGTTGCAGGCTGGAGAAATGAACCGCGAAAATATGCAAAAATGAATCCATCATATTTTCTTCGCAAAAATTATGAGTTTTTATCAGAGCTTGAAAGTAGAAACAATAAATTTCACCTGATTGATGAAACAGCGTTGTCCAAGATACTATGGAAACGCTGGAATTGGGTTTGTAACTGCCTCGGTTTGTTTTTCAGGGAATTTTCTTTTGACGAAATGAGACATGAGCAGGAGGAGATTATGGTTTCTGTAATCCTTCCGGTTTATGAAGCAGTACATACTATAAGAGAAACAATTGATTCTATTCTGTTGCAGACGTTTTCAGCGTGGGAGTTAATTGTCGTCTGCGAGGATGAAAATTGGGATGGAAGCACTGAAATTGCACAGTATTATGCGAAGCTTGACAAGAGAATTAAAGTAATCTGCAATGACACGAAAAAAGGGCTGGCAGAGTCTTTGAATATCGGGATACGTCAGGCTAAGGGAAAATATATTGCAAGAATTGATGCTGATGATTTGGCAAATGCCGCCAGACTTCAAACACAGGTTTCGTATATGGAGAATCATCCGGAGGCTGGTATTACTCAGCTATATCAGCACTATTTTGGAACAGGAGCAAATAATTTTATACACAGGCCGCCTGTTGAATATGAGGAGCTTAAAGCAAGACTTTTATTTTTTTGTGATGCCTGTCATTCAACTGTGATGCTTAGCAAATCTGTGGTGGAGCAGTATGGTTTGTATTATGACAGTACACATGCACTGGAGGATTATGAGCTTTGGTGCAGGGCTGTAAGGGTTACCAGGTTTGTGACAATTCCTGAGGTTTACGGGGAATATCGTGTTGGAGGAAATAATATTTCCAGTGAAAAGGAAAAAAACATCCAGTCCGATATGTGTGAAATAGTTGCAAATCAGCTGCATCTTAATCTGAATATGGATATAGCAGACGAGGATATATGTTTATTAGGTGGATGGGATAATATCTTCTATTCTATGTCAGAGGAAGAAAGGGGGTCAGCATTGTTACGACTCCAACAGCTGTTATTTGAGATATGGAAAGCAAATGAAAAGTGTCATTTTTATAATTCTAAGGAATTGTTAAAAGCAATTGCAGCTAAATGGAGATGGTCGAA
>JAFPAQ010000233.1 GCA_017424235.1 Lachnospiraceae bacterium
AAATGGTGCTCCGAGTGGTTTCCAATGCTTAACGATGCAACCTGTTTCAAAAACGTTTATATTGTCACCGGCTACACCGATTATCCGAGAAGTATTATTATTCGAGAAGATTGCTGCAACCCATTGTAGTTACAGCATTTTTGCAATTTCTTCTCAAATAAAATTTATCTCTTTTTCAAAAAAACTGGAATGTCATCCTTGACTTTTCGCACTTCAATTTTTTCCTTATCACCAAACCAAGTATCATTCCATTCTTTCAATTTCTTGTCCACTGTATCTTGAGACATTTCAGCATAAATCTGTGTTGTTTGAACGGATACATGTCCTAAAATATTTTTTATTGTAATGATATCCACCCCAGCTTCAAGCAGGTGACAAGCAGTACTATGCCTCATAGAATGAGGTGGATAACTATCATCTTGAAATAAAGTTGGATTCTGTTCCTTTGCTATTGTTATATATTTCTTATAAATTCCTTCGACGCATGAAATCGTCATATGCTCATGTGTTTGGCTTGAAAAAATATGCTTTTCTGGATATGTATCAATACGCCGATGCGATATATATTTCTGTAATGTTTCAGCTAATTTCTTTGAAATTCCAACCTGTCGCACTTTGGATCCTTTGCCCATTAATGTAATAGATGCTGATTCATTATTTATTCTGATATCTTTTACCTGTAAGTCACATATTTCCTGGGCTCTAGCTCCTGTTGCATACATTAAGGAAAGCATTATTTTGTCTCTCAATCCTGTTTCGTAGTGTTCATTAGGAAGGCTTAATAATATCTTTATTTCATCCCTTGTAAATACAGCCCTTTGTTTTGGCGCAGACTTTTTTACAGGTATTTTTACAACAGCACTTCTAAAAACAGAGGCAGCATCAAAATCTCTATTTTGTGCATACTCAGAAAATGCTGATAATGCTGATAATCGTTGGTTACGAGTTGCAGCTTTACATGACCTATTCACTTCAATCCAGTTAAAGAACTCTAATAGTGTTTCATAATTTAAATCAGAAAATTTAATGTCGTTTGCAGCTACATCTTTAACTTCTAACATAAATCGAAACAACAGTAAAAAACTTTGTTTGTAGGAATTAATTGTGTTATTGCTAAGTCCTCTACTGTAGGGCAGATACGTTTCGAAATAGTCTTCAAGTATTGAAATAAATGTTATTTTACGTCTACTCATCCATATCCACCTCCGGAAATAAATCACCTGCAAAGTCGTCAAACTTTGCAAGAGTATCATCAAAACAGTCTCCACTATATTTTAAATATTTCTCCGTTTCGTATAAGCTATCATGGCCTAGATATGTTGATAAAAATGGAACCGAATCTTTAGCTCTAATACCATTTCGTTCATTCTTGTCAAATGATCTAACCGCAAAAGTATGCCGAAAACAATGAAGGCAAGCTCCTCGACCATTCCTTTTCATTTGTTTATTATTTATTCCCGCGCGTTTTCGAATGATACGATAATAATTTCCTACAGAATTAGTCTTTAATGGTGTATATTTATTATCCTCTGGGAATAAATACGCCTCTAAATCATTTAATACTCCCATAGCTGTACAGTATCTGAATAACATATCAGATAATTCGTCACCAAAGGGAACCAATCGCTGCTTATACTTTTTTGTGACACGCAGAATAAATAATCTTCTATCAAAGTCGATATCACCAACTTTGATGTTTAAGGTTTCGCCTACTCGAAGTCCACAACATAATAGCAGTCGTAGTAGTAAAGGCATTTCATAAGCTATGTATTTGTTTTTAATTGCGTGTGGGGCAGAAAATGAATCTGCTTCTCTAAAAATAGCTTCAATATCTTGATCTGTGTACAAATATGGTACATAAGTTTCTCTTGAAGCAATAGTACTTGGTATAAAAGAATAGATTCCTTGATTTCTCAGAAATAACAGTAATTGTCTAACATAATGAATATGTCCTCCAATGGTATTTATAGAAATATCAGTGCTAATTTCTTTAATCCAGTTTTCTACAACGGATTCATCGATATATTTTTCTGAAAGATTAATCCTATACAGATAGTCATCAAAAAGATGCACCGTTCTTTTATAATGCCTGAATGCTTCTAAACTAAGCTCTTCTTGCCTAAGTGTCAGATGAAGAAATATTTCCTCTTTAAAAATAGATTTCAAATCGTTTATCATCTACAACACCTCCCCATTAAGGAAGGCTTTAAATCCTCCAGATACTGCAGGCGGTTCTAAACTATAAACACGTAACTTTTCTATATCAATCCTAGCATAATGTTTTATTGCATTATTAGAACTATGTCCTAATACCTTTCTCACTATTTCATAACTTGCATTGTCATTAACCATAGAACTTGCCAAAGAAGAGCGAAGAGCATGCGGTCCTTTTCTGCGATTTCCGGTATCAATATTTGCTAATAAAATATATTTTCTAAGGGCATTTCTTATTGTAGATGTTGTAATCGGATTATAAGGAGCATATACATTTATAAATATTTCCTCAGCTGTTGATTGTGGTCTGACCATCAAGTAATTGTTAATAGCATCTGATACGTCTTTTATTAGTGGAAGGTGTAACTTATTCCCTGTCTTTTGCTGAATAATTTTTATTTCGTCTTTACCCTTAACATCATCTATTTTTAATCTTACAATATCTCCAGAACGTAATCCCATTCTTGATGCTAACAGCACTATTGCATAATCACGCTTACCAAGAACTGTATCGGTATCAATTGAATTCTCAATGCGTTTGATTTCATTAATGGAGTATATGCTTGGAATAACATAAGGCCTACTATAATGCGGTACAAGTGTTGAATAATCAATGTCTATCTTTCCTTCAGCGACTAAATATCGCAAAAATAGTTTTATTTCGCCCCATAAGCTGTGATAAGTAATTCTTGTACAAGACATAATAACAGCTTCTGGAGTTATTTGTAATAATGAACAACACTTCCTCTTCTCTAGTTCGTGTAAAAACCAACTTATAGCATAACGCTTATACTTTATCGTACCTGCCGTTAATCCTTTGTTTTCTTCATGAAAACAGTATTTATCTACGATATCTTTAAATTCCGCAGAAAGAAAAAACTTTTTCCCTTTATCTGAATGAACATTTTTCCAGCTGCCAATCGTAAGATCGTTTAATCGATATATAGCAGTCCGAAGATTTTTATAATACTGATTATTACCATGAGTCTTAAGATAATCCTGTAAAAAAGCAATTCCCCCTTCTTCTGTATAATAATCATACCCGTTATCTTGTAACCAAGAGATAATACTGTTACATAAGTATCTGTAGCCGGTAATTGTTACTGAAGAACAACCTCGTTCTTTTAGCCTTTCTAATAATTCTTGCTCCAAAGTCTCAAATGTTTTTTTGTGTTCTTGCATAATCCTATGCCTCCTTATTATTTTTTATAATAAGGATTATAAGACTATCGTTATTTAAGAAGAAAGTAAGAAAATGCTGTAACTACAATGGGTTGCAGCAATCTTCTCGAATAATAATACTTCTCGGATAATCGGTGT
>JAFPAQ010000234.1 GCA_017424235.1 Lachnospiraceae bacterium
AGGGAGTTCTCTCATTACTTGGCTAATGAAAGAAATCTAAGGTCTTATGGGCCGAAGATTATATTTCCTAGGCGCATAAGATTCGCCCCACTCACGAGAGTGGGGCATTTCTAATTGTATCCACATACAATATACCACCTGCTATGCAGGTGTGTTCCCAGACTGCTTTAGCTTCAAGTAAAAAACCTCCAGTGCTATAATAAGTAAAGGTTCGCCAACCGTACTTAATAGCAAAGGAGGTATCCAAATGGACAATAACAGTTTATCACATACGAAATGGACTTGCAAATATCATATTGTATTTGCACCAAAGTTCAGAAGAAAAGTGATATATAAGCAAATAAGGCAAGATGTGGCACATATATTAAGCGAATTATGTAAAAGGAAAGGTATAGAGATCATTGCAGCAGAGTGTATGCCAGACCATATACATATGTTTGTGAGTATACCACCAAAGTATAGTGTGTCAGAAATAATGGGATATTTGAAAGGAAAAAGTTCGCTAATGATATTCGATAGGCATGCGAATTTAAAGTACAAGTATGGAAATCGACATTTCTGGTGCAGAGGATATTTTGTGGATACAGTAGGTAAAAATGCAAAGAAAATAGAAGAGTATGTACGAAATCAATTACAAGAAGATTTAGAATACGATCAAATGTCGTTAAAAGAGTACATTGACCCGTTTACGGGTGAGCCAGTAAACAAGGCATAAAAAAAGCCCCTTTAAGGGGCAGCCTGTGATAGCAGTGCGGCTGGCGAACTCTTCATAGCTCTTTAGAGCTAGCAGGTACCACAGGCTTATAGCCGCAGAGCAAACCACCAGCTGAGCTGGTGGTAATGATTAATAGTCCTATTTGAATAATAATAAGTAAAATTTAGCTTGTTATTTTAGCAGAAAAAGATTTATACATTAAATTTTTCGATAAATTCTTTTAAAAGATTTAGGCTTGTTTCGCTTTCTCTTAGGTGGTCATAGCCTTCTAAAGTCTTTCTAACGGCATCACCTGATTTTTCTGCTATAAGATTTACTCCTTCTGCAGATTCAGTAATAGTGCGATTTACGCTATCTACTGCTTTAACGATTTCTGTAATCTCATGATTAAGCTTAGTAATCTCAGAATAAATATGTTGCATTGATTCGGCAAAGCTTTCGGCATCCTTCTCGTAACGTTCGCCTACCTGGCCAAATGTGTTATAATCAGCTACTACAGTTTCATCTAAGAAATTCATAATAACCTGAATACATTCGGTCATATTGGTTACGGCTTCGTTTACGTCTTTTACGATTTCAGTGATACCATCTACAGTTTGGAAGGTTTGGTTGGCAAGTGCGCCAATTTCTGTTGCAACTACAGCAAAGCCACGGCCTGCATCTCCTGCTCTTGCAGCTTCAATATTGGCATTTAGTGCCAATAAATTTGTTTGAGATGAAATATTACGAATATTGTCTGTTAATTCATCAATTTTAGCAACAACCTTTGATTTTTCAATTGCCTCGGCTGTACGCTTTTTCATATGTTCATAAATATCCATAGCTTTTGCATTTGAAGAATTTGTATTGTCGCGAAGCTCTCTGGCTCTTGTCATAATAGCTCTTGATTCTTGCTCTTCTCGTTCAGACAATTCGCGGATATCTTCTGCATTTGTTTGGATTGCATCGATATTACTTACAATCATTGTAGCACTAGCTGTTGTCTCTTCCATGCCAGCAGCTAATTCTTGTGTAGTCGCTGAGTTGTCCTCAGAAATAGAATTATTTTCTGTCATTATATCATCAAGACGTTTCATATTATCAATGAGGTCATCTTTTACCTGCTCCATATTATTAACTAAATCTCGTAAAACGGAACGCATCTCATTTACAGCTTTGGCCATAATACCAGTTTCGTCACGCTTGGTCATTAATTTGTCTATGGTACTAGCTTTGTGGAAATCTAGCTGTGCAGTTTGTTTAATAATATCTGTTATCTGTTTGATTGGTTTAGCAATGGTGCTTCCAATTAAAACTCCAAGAACAATGGCAACTACAAGGCCCATAGAGAGAAAGAGTAATATCTGTACAGAAAGTGCATCTGCATCAGCGGTAATCTCTTCTACAGGAGCAGTAAGAACAAGCTTCATACCGTTTTTGAGTTCTACAAAGGATAAAGACTTTTCAGCATTGTTTAATGTGTATTCTAAGGTTTTTCCTTGGTTGTCTGGGTTTAATACAAAATCTTTAACGTTGGAGAGCTCTCCGTTGTTGTATTGTGATAAATCAGTACCTGTTTCGATTTCTTTGTGGTAAAGTATGTTTCCGCTTGAACTTACTACAAAGGAATAACCTGTGTCAAAGGCAATAGATTCATCAACTAATGATGTTAATTGGGCGAAGTCAATATCCATTCCGATAATTCCTACTGATGTTCCGTTCTCATATAATGGAACAACATAAGAAATCATATATACATTAATGTTTGCATTTAAATAAGGGTCCATCCAAAGTGGAGCTTTATTTGCTACAGGCAAGTAATACCAGCCGACATGGGCAGAATCTGATGGGTCATACATACTAAAATCTGTTGGTGTTACACTTGTAAATGAAGACTCGGTGTCATTACGAGTCAAGAAAATACCAGAGGTTGGCTCGGTAAATTCTGGGTTGTAGCGAATATATGCAGTGATTGCGCCATCAGTATGTTCTGCAAAGGTAGTAAAATCTTCTAAAAGATCGTTTGTAAATGATGTTACATATGCATTATCATTTTTAAACTTGGAAAAATCCATTTTTCTCATAGCGATATCGCTTATTGTATCTACAGATTGTTCTATTCTGGAGATTAAAGCATTGATTTGCTCGCCTGTATTTTCACAGGTTAAAACTAGTTCGTTCTCAGCAGCAGAATTTGATAATGCTCTGGTATCAGAAATACTGAGAATACTGATAATAGATGCTGTGATTAGTGAGCATATTACAATTGCAACAGTAATTTTCATTCTTATTGATTTCATATTTACGCCTCCTATATTGTCTTTTTTTGCTTTTGTAATGTCCATTAATGTTCATATTAAATTTGTGCATTCACCAACAATAATTTCATCTATTATATAACAAAAGCTCCCTGTTTGGGGGAGCTTGGCATATATTGTAGATTTTTGGCATATATTGCATTGTAGTTATATATTTAAACTTACCTTGGCTGAGAATGAGCCATTATATGCTGAAAAATCGTACATTCCTTCGTATTTCTGTGCTATGGAAATGACAGAGCTTATACCGATTCCATAAAGTGATTCATCAAATGCTAGCTTGTCTTTGCATGTGTTTTCTACTTTAATCAGTAATCTGTGAGCATTTTCCTTTATTGAAATATCAATTAGTTTATTTTTATGTTTTATTTTTGATGTGGCATTAATGGCATTTTCAAATAGGTTTGCAACTATAATGACAATATCATTGGGTGAGATAGAAAGGTTATGACTAGCATTGGCAGAAATTGATACATGGATATCATTTTCAATAGCACGTCGTTCGTAAACTGTAAGAACTGTATTTATTGTTCTGTTATCGCAATGCTTTACATCATATCGTATATTATCTTCGCTATGTACAAGTTTTTTAAGGTATTCTTTTAGACTATCTATATCACCTGTGTTAGCAAATTCTAACATTACAAGATTGTGATGACGTCTATCATGACGAGCTTGACTGTCGGCTAAAAGCTGAGAATTCTCTTGCTCGATTTGTGCTAACAAAAGCTTATTCTGGTTTTCTACAGCTCGCTTAATTGCGACCTCAGACATATTTTTTATATTTGAAAAAATTACAGGATATACTACTAAAATCGACATGCATAAAAATATGAATGTGATAACAGAAGGGTCATTAAAACTATTAAGCCTTACTGGAAAGACTGATGATAGTATGACTGCAACCAAGAAAAAAATGTTTACAAAAATTAAAAGATGCCATCCTGTAGTAATATATTTGGCAATACTTTGATATATTGGACAAACATATTTAAGTATACAAAATACCGTTTGTTATAACCAAAAAGGATGACGGCCGGAAGCTGGAAAAATGGCTGCCGGGCGTTGCGCCGGGGCTGAATTTCAGCCTTGTGCGCAGGTTTGTGAGACTCAAAAAGTTCAGGATAAACGGAAAGCCTGCCAAAGAGGGTGCGGTGCTGGCAGCAGGCGATGTGTTAAACGCTTATATAAACGACGAGTTCTTCGAGGAAAAGCCAAAGGAGAACCGGCTGCTGGCGGGATTCAGATATAAAATCGACGTGCTG
>JAFPAQ010000235.1 GCA_017424235.1 Lachnospiraceae bacterium
ATACATATTAGTCAGATGCTATATGGCATCAACTTTTTTTCTACAAAAAAACAGAGGGGAATCATAGTTTGCATATGAAGAAGGCTCTAGTAATAACTACAATAAGTGGATTCCTGCCACAGTTTGAAATGAATGATGTACACATATTGCAGGAATACGGATACCAGGTGCATTATGCTTCAAACTTTAATAATCCGGTGTATTCAGTGGATAAAGAAAAATTAAAAAATGAAGGAATAATTCTTCATCATATAGATATAGAGAAAAGTCCTTTTGCATTAAAAGCAAACTATAAAGCTTTAAAGCAGTTGCGTAGGATAATAGACAATGAAAACATAAACCTTATACACTGTCACAATCCTATGGGAGCTGTTACAGCCAGACTGGCAGCAAAATGTAGTCATAAAAATCCTTATGTGATGTATACGGCACATGGATTTCACTTTTATCAGGGTGCACCTGTTAAAAACTGGCTATTGTTTTACATGGCAGAAAAATTTCTTGCCAGATATACAAATGCAATAATAACAATAAATAAAGAGGACTATGAAAGGGCTCAAAAATTTCATCTGAAAAAGGATGGGATAGTTGGACAGATATACGGAGTCGGTGTAAATCTGGACAGATTTAAGAAAATGCCTGAAAAAAATGAACAGATAAGAAAACAGATTGATATTCCACAGGATGCCTTTCATATAGTTACTGCGGCTGAAATTAACACAAATAAGAATCAGAAGGTAATTATAGAGGCAATAGGTGCCTTGAAAAGGGATGATATCTTTTACAGTATCTGTGGAAAAGGTAACAATATCGAGAATCTTAAGAAGCTTGTACATGAAAAAAATCTGGACAGATATGTTAGATTTCTGGGATACAGAACGGATATGGAAGATATTTTGCAGACCGCAGATTGTTTTGCTTTTCCGTCTATAAGGGAAGGTCTTGGGATAGCAGCAGTAGAGGCACTGGCAACGGGTGTACCACTTATAGTATCAGATAACAGAGGTACAAGAGAATACAGTAAAGATGGATATAACAGCATTGTGTGTGATGCAAATAAGCCGGACACATTTGCTGAAGCAATATATAGATTATATCAGGATAGAGAGTTTCGCGATGAATTGGCATCGCATTGCAGAGAAACTTCGCAAAAATTTGGTATTGAAATGACAGACAGCATAATGAGAGACATTTACCAAAAAGTAGACAAACAGATAAGTTAGGGAAGGATACTTTCGATAATGGATAATGATGTAATGATTTCTGTGATAATGGGAGTCTACAATCAGTGGAATAAGGAAGCATTGATGATGGCTGTATCATCAATATTACAGCAAAGCTTTAAAAATTTTGAATTTATTATATATGATGATGGCTCATGCAAAGAGATAGCACAACAGATCAGGCAGCTTGAAGCAATAGACAGCAGAATTGTTGTGATAGGCAGGGAAGAAAATCATGGGCTTGCTTTTTCTCTTAATGAGTGTATAAAGCATTCAAGAGGCAAATACATAGCGCGAATGGATGCGGATGATATATCTCATCCTGACAGATTACAGATACAATATGATTTTCTTGAAAAAAACAGGGATTATCAGTGGTGTGGATGTAATGCAGTGCTTTTTGATGAAAATGGTATCTGGGGAGAAAGAAAGATGCCTGAGATACCTTCAAATAAGGATTTTCTCAGATTTTCTCCGTTTATACATCCTTCAGTTATGTATAGAAGAGAAGTATTTATTGAAGGTGAAGGATATCTTGATTCAAAGGATACACTTCGATGTGAAGATTATGAAATATTTATGAGACTTAGTCGCAAGGGACTTAAAGGTTATAACCTTCAATACAATTTATTTGAGTACAGAGAGAGTATGGATTCTTACAGACGCAGAAAGTTTGTATACAGGATAAATGAAGCAAAGGTACGGTATAAGAACTTTAAGGGAATGGGTATGTTGTTTCCAATTGGGTGGATATATGTCCTAAGACCTGTTATTGGTGGAATCGTACCATATCAGATGATCGCATTGCTAAAGCGTACCGAATATAGAAAAGTATTCAGCAGGGCATGGTGGAAAGATGCAGAACATGAACTTGGATTACAGATTAATGAAATATCAAAAATATCTGAAACAGGACTCTACAATGCTACAGGCACTGCAAATGTGTCTGCGGCAAAATAATGCTGAGTTTACTGCTGAAGACAGGATGTTTTTACATACATTTGCACCTGCTGTTGTCAATTTTACATTGTGGGTAATACGTGAGGCTGCAAAGAGTGGCAAGAAGCGCTTATATTTTCTTGCAAGAGATGGCTATTATATGTATCATGCAGCCCGGATGCTTGGGATAGAAGACATAGAATACAGATATTTAAAGCTTTCCAGATATTCGATAAGAAGTGCCCAGTATCATATCCTTGGGGATAAAAGCATTGATTATATATGTACCGGTGGGATTGATGTTACTTTTGAAAAGATTATGAAAAGGGCAATGATGTCTGACGAGGAAGCATTAAATATAGCTGAGCTTGCCGGATATAAGCAAAGGTATACAGAGGTATTGAATTACAATGAAGTAATGGCTCTAAAGCCTGTACTTTTAAAGATACCTGTGTTTTGGGAGATTCTTAGTACCAGGTCAGAACAGATATATCCAAAGACTGTTTCATATTTAAGACAGGAAGGGCTGTTTGATGATGTGGATTATGCTCTGGTTGACAGTGGCTGGATAGGTACATTGCAAAGA
>JAFPAQ010000236.1 GCA_017424235.1 Lachnospiraceae bacterium
GCGATTACGGCATTGATTCACTTGGGATATCTGGGGTATGATGCAGACAGAAAGAGTGCATATGTACCAAACTACGAGGTTGCTAAAGCATTTCAGATGGCATTGAAAACTGGTGAGTGGAGCGAAATATCAAAAGCAATACAATCAGGCAAATAAAGGAAAAGAGATATCAGGGTGCTTTGTCTGACTATCGTGATCGAATTCTTTTGGTTGGAATCAACTATGATGCAGAGGGGAAAGACAAGAAGCATCATACCTGTGTGATAGAAGAGTGGAAAGAATGCTAAAGGCATATGCATGGTAGCATATGCCTTTTCGTCATAAATATTGAATTTGACTGTGGAATCAAAGGAGTAATGGATATCAAGCATATTTCCTTCAAAATATCTGAAGAAAATGACAGTGATGTCAAAAACTATCGTTCTCTTTTTTTCTTCTTTTTGTACTCGTACATTCTTTTGTCTGCCTCTTCAATCAAGAGATTCAGTTCGTCCATGCCGGTCACAACATCAAATACACAGCCTGCGCTTGCAGATAATGGTTCTTTTATGTTAGAAGTTATAGAATTAAGTTTTTTTACACAATCATCCCATGAATGTTGCACAGAAATAACAATATATTCATCTCCTCCGTATCTACACACGATGTCGGTATCATCAGCACAAGCCTTTAACAGATCAGCCATTGATTTAATGTATTTATCTCCGGCCTCGTGTCCTTGTTCATCATTTACTTTCTTTAATCCATCCAAATCAAAAAATATGACACAAATTCCATCCCCATCCGATTTTGCGATATCAATCAAATGTATAGCATTGTTTACATAGCCGGAACGATTATAAAGACCTGTAAGCTCATCATACTGCCACTTGTGATTGATTTTAGCAAGCATTGAAGTCATAATATCATTTTTTCGAATATTGCCCAATGCTGCATCGATACCAAGTACCAAATGCTGTAAAACTCGTCCGGATACACGGT
The DNA here is from genome assembly GCA_017424235.1 of Lachnospiraceae bacterium. Taxonomy (GTDB): domain Bacteria; phylum Bacillota; class Clostridia; order Lachnospirales; family Lachnospiraceae; genus COE1. Next base: position 982 of record JAFPAQ010000236.1, read on the forward strand.
TTTTAAAGTTTCCTATTATACTATAGCCAATGCATATTTTTCCCTGATGAACAGGCATTACAATATAATAACCACAATCTTTTTTTACATTAGAGCTTGGTGGAAACAAAAGCTTTTTACTGTAGCTGGGGTAGCTGTGCCATTCTCCATTTTCATATGCGAACGGACACCAGACTGTATCCTGATAAACTGTTTGATTTCTTTTTATGCGCCCCTGATTTGCCATCATCTCAAGTTCTTCATAATATGATTCTCTGCTACCACACTGACAAAAATAAAAGGTTTCCATATCGATTTGCTTAATGTATTTCTCAAAGATTTGCTGAAAATGAGATATCTCAGACATATGTGAAAATCCGAGACTAAGCCCTTTTAACAAATCAAGACTGTCATCCATGTGAATTTTCAAATCAACAACAGATTGTGTCAGCTTACAATTTTCATCTTCATTAATACAACAACCACAGCTTCCGGCTAAAATAGGAGTTCCATATATAACATCCTTGCAATCCGATTTTAATCCTTTAATATTTTCGATAAGTCGCTCGTATGCCAATACGCCCGATGCATATTCACCTCTGTCAACAGTTGTAAGTCTAGGTGTTGTATATGCAGCAATATCACAATTATCATATCCGGTCACAAGTACATCTTCTGGAATTCTAATACCATTAGTTTTTAGTTCTTCCATAAGGCCAATTGCCATAAAATCATTGGCTACTACAAAGGCTTCAGGAAGTTTCTTTTCTTTGTTTATGTATATGTTGGCAATCTCCTTACCACCACTAAAATTAAAATCACTTTCATAAACATTTTCATCAGCAATAGTTATATTATTTTCTGATAAAACTCGTTTGAAAATGTTAAAGCGTTCTTTTGCATCTCTATTTTCAAATGGACCTGATATATAATGAATATCCTTAATATTATGATCAATTACAAGATGTTTCACCAGCTGCTCAAATCCTCTTTCATTATCAAAAACGATTTGATTTGTGTCGGCTATTTCTTTGTTAAAGGAAACCGTTGGAACATTTGAATTCTTAATATTGTCATACAAATATTCTCTCATTTTTTCATTTTGAATACTGTCTAGATCAATAATAATTCCATCAAAATTTTCGAAGGTTGGCAACGTGAATATGTTATACTCACCATCGCTATAATCCTTCAAATGATGAAAAATGAAACCTTCGCAAGTAAAAAGAATAATATTGTCACCATTTTTCTTAGCAGCATCAACGATGCCATCCATTATTTTATACCTGCTGATAAATGCAATCTCTCCAATAATTACAGCTATATCCATAAAAATAACCCTTTCTTTCTTTTTAATAATATTTTTAGTTTTTTTAATAATAATTATTAATTATAGTATACAATTGCTGTACTCGTCAGTCAATTGAGATTCTTTGCGTGAAAGTCTGTCGCAATAAGGACGGGGCTTCTGTATCGTTGGGAAACACGATACAGAAAGCCCCGTCCCTATTTCTACTATATGGAAGCAAGATACAGCAAGCTCCGTCCCTATTTCTACTATATTGGAAACAAGATACAGAAAGCCCCGTCATCATTGCGAAAAGGAGTAAATATCAACTCGTTATTTGAATGCCTCATAGTTTTTCTTGATTGCCTGAAAACTTTCTTCACTTAAATCATGTTCTACACGGCAGGCATCTGTAAGAGCCGTTTCTTTACTGACACCAATACTGATCAACCAGTCTGACAGGACGGTATGACGTTCCAAAACATTTTCAGCACGCTGCCTACCAATGTCTGTCAGTGTAATGTATCCGGTGTTTGCCATTGTAATGTATCCCTTTTCACGAAGATTTTTCATGGCAACACTGACACTTGGCTTGGTAAAATTCATTTCGTTTGCAATATCTATTGATCGAACATGTCCATTGCTTTTTTGCAGTATAAGAATTGTCTCTAAATAATCTTCCAATGATTCGTCAGCACGATGCTTGATATAATTCATAGTCTTTTCTCCGTTCTTTTAACTTCTTTTCGTACATCATATCATTTTTAATATGAAAAGACAATTAAAAAGAGATATGATTGTTATTGTACACAGGTTATATTGTTACTGTACACAGGTTATATCCCGCGAGGTGTTTTCAGAATGAAAACCCGAGTTTTTTACGCGCCAAATTAAGCTTTTGCTTAATTTGTGTGCATAATATGTTACAGTGCACACTATGTGTGTACTGTAACGTTATATTCCGCGAGGTGTTTTCAGAATGAAAACCCGAGTTTTTCATGCGCCAGATTAAGCTTTTGCTTAATTTGTGTGCATAATTGTTACGTTCACGAGGTA
>JAFPAQ010000031.1 GCA_017424235.1 Lachnospiraceae bacterium
AAGCAGCACAGGAAATATCACATAAAGCAATATTATTTCAGGTAATGTGCATTTTACTTGTAGTATCCTGTATTGTTATTCTTATGCTTCAGAATAATAGAGTATATTCATTAAGAAATATGAGTGAAATGATTGTTTCGGAAGTCAGTGAAGAGTATCATGCTATCTATATGGTTAATTTATTGGATTATAGAATAGTTAAATTGAAAGGTAATTCATCTGAATGGGGGATTGCAAAAGACTATCTGGATTTTGTTGAATTATCAGAGATATATGTAGATAATATAGTTCATAAAGCCTATAAAGAAATATTTATGAGATCTGTGCAGCCGGAAAATATTATTAAGAAGATAGATGAAGGACAGGCAGTTATTTCATGTATATATAGAAATAATGATGATGACTGGCTTATGATGGATATAACTAAATCAAAAGATTATTCGAAAGAAAATCCGGTAGTTATTATTACTTTTAAAAATGCAGGAGAAATTATTCAGCAACAGAATGACCAGAGACAGAGAGACGAAATGCTTATGTATTTTAGTCGTGAGTATTTTGAAGTTTATGTTGTTGATTTAAATAAAGGTTCATATGAGATTATTCGTTCTGCTGAAAGATATGGAAATTATATAAAAAATCTTACAGGCGATTTCTCACAGCTTATGGAGTTAGCCACTTCAACATGGTCAAAACCACCGTATAAGCAGATGTTTAAGCAGTTAACAGATATGGATGATGTAAAGAAAAGGTTTGCATCTGGTGTCAAAAAGATTGAATTTATTTATGAGTCAAATGATGAAAATTGGAAACGATTACAATGCTTTCCGGTACCTGAATACAGAATAGGAAATGAAAAGATGATATTTGCTCTTGGAGATTATAACGAAGAGATGCAGATTAGAACAAATGAGGTTCTTGCGTCTGAGGCTATGAATAATATCTATTCGCTTGTTGCTTTTAGAGATATTGAAGCAGACAGATATGAATGCATTCACTGTTCTGATTTTCTTTGTGATTTTCCGGAAAAAGGTAGCTATCAGGAGTTTGTTGATATAACAATGGGTATAATTCATGAAGATGATAAGGAAAAGTATCTAAGTGAGTTATCAGATGAAAGATTTGAACGAGATGGAAGAGCAGAATGTGAGTATAGATTGCGTGACCGAGAAGGTGTATTTCATTATTATCATGAATATATAACAAAAGTTGATGTTCCTTCTGGATCGAGAATGGTTATTCTTGTTAAAAATATAGATGAATCAAAAATGCATGAGATATGGGAAGCAGAACAGCTTCAAAAAGAACTTAAGGCAAAGGCTAAAGAACTTGAGATGACAAAATTACTTGCTAAAAAGAGTAAAGATCTTGAAAAAGCTCTTCAACAGGCAGAAAGTGCTAATGATGCAAAAAGCAAATTCCTTTCGAATATGTCTCATGATCTTCGTACTCCTATGAATGCGATTTTGGGTATGACATATTTGGCGAAGAAACATAGCAATGACCCGGATCAGTTAGATAATTGTCTTAATACAATCCTGACATCGTCACAAGGTATGCTTGCGCTTATAAATGATGTACTTGATATGAATAAGATAGAAAGTGGAGTAGTAGAACTTCACATTAAACCATCTAATCTTGCCAAAATAGTTGAGGATATAGAAGTAGTAATAAGAAACAGATGTGAGGCCAATCAGCAAATGCTTGTAATTAATAAAGACGGATTAAAGCATTCACATTTTTTTATGGACGATATTCGAGTTAGACAGATACTTACAAATTTATTGTCCAATGCAGTCAAGTATACACAATCATTTGGGCAGGTATCGCTGGAAATAGCAGAACTTTCAGGAAATGATGAGAATAATAGTAACATTCAATTTGTTATTAAAGATAACGGAATTGGAATGAGTAAAGAATTTGTTGAACGTATATTTGAACCATTTGAAAGAGAAAAAACTGTATTATCTGATAAAATAGAGGGTACTGGTCTTGGTATGGCAATTGTAAAAAATTTAATAGACATTATGAAAGGTACTATTGAAATAGATAGCATGATTAATGTAGGAACTAAAGTAACAGTTGTTTTACCTTTTGAAAAATGTGATATAACAGAATCGGCTGTTGAAATTGTAGATTTAAATTCTGTTCAAAACAAATATCCTGGAAAAAATATTCTTATTGTAGAAGATAAACGCATTAATTTAGAGATTGTAAAGGGATTTCTTGAAGATACTGAACTTGAGATTGATGAAGCACGAAATGGTAAAGAGGCTTTGGAAAAAATTGAGCAGTCAGAAGAGAATACATATGATTTGATATTTATGGATATCAGGATGCCTGTTATGAGAGGTGATGAAGCAACTAAAGCAATTCGTGCACTGGATAGAGAAGACTGCAAAAAGATACCTATTATTGCAATGACTGCAAATGCTCTTGAGAGTGATGTTGAGAATTCATTTAAGAGCGGTATGAGCGGACATATTTCTAAACCAATAGAACCGGAAGAGGTATATAAATGTCTAAACAAATGGTTATTGGAAGATGCGGATATTTAGAGATGTAGAGGCATAAATATGGATTTTGAAAATAATATTCATCAAAATATGAGCAGTTGTATGCTTTGTGGAAGAAATTGTGGAGCAAATAGAAATGATGGATTGCAGAGAGGATTTTGCAATATGAATAATATTGTTCGGGTTGCAAGGGCTTCTCTGCACATGTGGGAGGAACCATGTATAAGTGGTATAAATGGTTCGGGAACAGTTTTTTTTACAGGATGTTCTCTTAAATGTGTATATTGTCAAAATAGAAGTATAGCATTGGGAAATAAAGGATATGATTTAAGCATTGATGAATTATGTGATACTTTTTTAGAACTTCAGACTAAAGGTGCTCATAATATTAATCTTGTTACTCCTACTCACTATGTACCACAGATTATTTTTGCATTATCAGAGGCTAAACGAAAAGGTCTGAGTATTCCAATTGTTTACAATACAGGCAGCTACGAAAATTTGGAGACTTTGAAAATGCTTGATGGATATGTAGATATATATATGCCGGATATAAAATACATGGATAGTAATATTTCACAAAGATACTCAAATGCAAAGGATTATTTTGAAGTTGCTTCAAGAGCAGTAGCTGAAATGGTGAGGCAAGTTGGAGAATGCACTTTTGAAGATGGTCTTATGAAAAGAGGAGTTCTGGTCAGACATATGATTCTTCCAGGTCATACAAAGGACTCAAAAAAAATTATTAGATATCTTTGTGATACATATTGTGATAAAATATTTGTAAGTATTATGAGTCAATATACTCCACAACCTAATATGGAACAGTATCCTGAAATAAATCGTTGCATAACAACAAGAGAGTATAATAAGGTGGTTGATTATGCGATAGAGCTTGGAATTAACAATGCATTTATTCAGGATGGAAAAGTTTCAAATGAAAGCTTTATTCCTGATTTTGATGATAAAGTTTTTTTAAAAAATAGTAATGTTATAAATAAGGAGGTATGAAAAATGTATAAAAATTATATTTTTGATTTGTATGGTACACTGGTCGATGTTAAGACGGATGAAAGTAGTAAAAATTTCTTTAAGAAATATGCTAAATGGCTTAGAAAAAATGGATTTTCATTTGAATGGAAGGAGTTTATGACTCTTTATACAGTATTTGAAAAAGCTTATCGTGAAAAAGCAAAGGAAGAGGGTAAACATAGTAATCCTGAAATTCATGTTGAAAATGTATTTAAAGATGTTTTTCGATTTAAAGGCTATGAATTAACAGAGGATGAAACGTGGTGTCTCTGTGAAAGCTTTAGAAATATTTCTTTAATATATTTGAAATTGTTTCCGGATACATTAGCATGTCTTGAAGGATTGAAAAAAGCTGGCAAGAAAATATATCTTTTATCAAATGCTCAGAAGTCATTTACCTGGCAGGAACTTGAAATTACAGGGTTATTGCCATATTTTGATGGAGTTCTTATTTCATCTGAAGAAGATTGTATGAAACCGGATCCGGATTTTTATAATATATGTTGTGAACGTTATTCTCTTAATAAAGATGAGTCGGTAATGATAGGCAATGAATTGAAATCTGATATGGCAGGAGCTAAAGCAGCGGGAATAGATGGTTTTTATATAAACAGATATCCTGTATTTAAAGATTCTTTAGAAAAAGACTATAAATATGTTTCAAAAAATGGGTCTCTTATTGAAGTGTTATCGCAGACAAATGTTAAGATTGATTAGTTATTTTGGAGATTAGTATATGCTTACACGTGCAGATTTCTTATCATTGAATTTTGTAAAAAAGGAAGATTTTACTGGAAGTCATAGAGGAATGAGATTTATGCTTCATCAGGAAATAATTGATGAAGAAAAGAAACTAAAGGTTTGGATATGGAGCGAGCCACTTGGGTTTGAAGCTACTCCGGATGAAAATAAGATTTCCGAATTATTTGAATTTAGTGAAGAAGGACTTACCTTGGCTATTGAATGGATGAATGAAAGATATGAATTGGTTAGGTATAGGGAATAGCTTATACTTAACCAAAATAAAAAACAACCTACATGACGGGATAGGTTGTTTTTTTATTAATTATATATTCAAGATTATGCCATCTGATTTACAGCTTTTGATAAACGAGAAACTTTTCTAGAAGCATAATTTTTGTGGTATACACCCTTAGTTGTAGCTTTATCAATTACGCTAGTAGCGTTTAATAATTCAGCTGCAGCAGCTTCTTTATCGTTAGCCTCGATTGCTGTGTAAACTTTCTTAATAGCAGTCTTAACACCAGACTTAATAGCTTTGTTTCTATCAGCCTTAGTCTTTGTAACTAAAATTCTCTTCTTTGCAGATTTAATGTTTGCCATGCTCTTGACACCTCCCATTTACCGAACTTTTTTTAAAACAAAGGTGTTTCATTAAATCCGGACACGGACGTTCTAATGTAAACACACTTGTATATTTTAAGTTATTAATGATGATATGTCAATACATATTAATCAAAAAAATGGAAAAAATAATTATCAAATTCTAAATTGAAAAAATATGTGTTGGAGGAATAGTATAATGCAGGAATACCAGATTAGAACAGATTTAGCATTAGAGGCAACAGAAAGCGTTAGAAAAAATGCGTCAGAAGATATAAGGGGAATAAATATTGAAGAATATGATGTATTAGATGGAGTGCATGTAACAAAAGTAGAAATAGCCAGTAAGAATGCGTCTAAAAGTCTAAGAAAACCTATGGGAAAATATTTCACATTAGAAGCACCGGAACTTCAAGAGTATGATGATGATTTTCATGCTCAAATATCTAAGGAGATAGCATTACTTTTAAAGAGTATTTTGCCGGATAATGATGAAGAAGACTCTGTTTTGGTTGTGGGATTGGGAAATCGTGATGTAACAGCAGATGCTTTGGGACCATTTACGGTAGATAACCTTTATATTACAAGACATATAATTAAAGAATATGGAAAAGATGCTTATCATAATTCAAAAATAAAGCAGATAAGTGCACTAATTCCTGGAGTAATGGCAAAAACAGGAATGGAGACTGTTGAGATAATAAAAGGAGTAATTAGTGAAACAAAACCGGATGTGATTATTATTATAGATGCATTAGCAGCAAGAAGTGTAAAGAGATTAAATAGAACTGTACAAATAACTGATACAGGAATACACCCTGGATCTGGAGTCGGTAATTATAGACAAGCTCTGACGGATGAAAATTTGGGAGTACCGGTAATTGCGATTGGTATACCTATGGTAGTTGATGCTGGAACAATTGTATGTGACGCGTTGGAGAAAGTATCAAAGGAGTATGCTGGAGCAAAAGAATCTCTTAATTTTATAAGAAATAATTCTAATTTGCAGCTTAACAATATGTATGTGACAACAAAAAATATAGATGAAACTACAAAGCGATTAAGTTTTACCCTATCAGAAGCAATTAATATGGCATTAGAAATATAGATGATTAATATAGATATAAAGAAGATATGGTATTGAGGCCTGGGTTAATTGAATAAAAGTAAATATTGTATTATTTTGCTTAATATAGTTTCAATATTAATTTTTTGTGGATTGGTAGATTTGTTTATACACAATATTAGTGATAATAATAAGCGAGAAATTTTTTATTGCGATATTTTGAAATGTATTATTAATGAGAGTAATACATTTATTAATTACCTGAATAGAGCCGATGATGAATTCAATCAATTTGGAAAAACATTGAATAATAAAAATCAAGTCACGAATCAAAATAAAGAAAATGATAATATTTGCAACTTACAAAATGAAATAAATGAATATGTAATTGCAGAAAATTCTTTGTATAAGAAAAAAACAAATAGTGAGGATAAAAAGCAAGAAGTAGAGAATAGCAAATTTATACCCGTAAAAGAAAAGATTGTTATGTATCAAAAAGAACAGCTTGAAAATTCTGAATTTATTAAAGAGACATTTTATACAGAAGATCCTTCAACATATATTTCAAAAGAACAACTTGACTATGATTCATTAATAAACTATGATTCGCATATTAAACAAGATAATTCAGCCCCTCAAATACTTATTTATCACACACATTCAAAAGAGGCATTTATTGATTCTGAATTAAATAATGTATCAATGACAATAGTAGGAGTTGGAGATAGACTAAGTGAGATTTTACATGAGGAATATGGATATAATGTTATTCATAATAAAGAACAGTATGACAAGGATGGCAGAGATTTTGCATATTCAAATGCAGCAGTTGGAATAGAAAAAATACTTAGTGAAAATCCATCGATTGAAATAATGATTGATTTGCATAGAGATGAAACTAAAAGTGATGTACATTTGGTAAAAGAGATACAGGGAATTTCAATGGCGCGTTTTATGTTTTTTAATGGTATGAGCTATTTGAGAAATAAAGGAGCAATAGAAAGTTTACCTAATAAATATATAAATGAAAATCTTGCGTTTTCTTTTCAGTTACAATTAGCAGCAGAGGAATATTATCCTGGATTGACACGAAAAATATATTTGAAAGGATATAGATATAATCTGCATTATAGACCTAAGAGTCTGTTGATAGAACTGGGGTCACAAACAAATACATTCCAAGAAGCTGTAAATGCATGTGGACCAATAGCGCACATTATTAATATGGTATTAAAAAATAATTGAAAAATGAAGCTTTTAGGCGGACGGTTTAAAGGTCAGGAGACAGAGGCATACAATTTGCTCAGCGGATCGTTGGAGAGCGATAAGATATTTGCAGTCGGGGACACGGCGCAGGGAACTCCCATCTATAATATTTTGAATTACAAATATGTGTCCTCGGAGATCCTTCATACGATCGTGGGGAGCTTTGGACTTGTTGCAGTGGCACCGTTTACCGCACTGATGAGCGGGCTTTTTCTGACACACAAAAAAAATCCGGGAATGAATCAAAAGTCATACAGGGCAGTTTGCCCTTGTATGGCTTTTGTGTTATGATGATAAAAAAAGAAAGGTTGGTGCAGAAATGGAAAAAATAGCAAGCTTTACAATTGATCACATTAAATTACAGCCGGGCGTGTATGTCTCACGGAAGGACAAAGTGGGAGAAAATACGATCACCACATTTGATCTGCGAATGACTTCGCCTAACGAGGAGCCGGTCATGAACACAGCAGAGATGCATACGATCGAGCACCTTGCTGCAACATTCTTAAGAAATCATAAGGATTACAAGGACAAGACGATCTACTTTGGACCGATGGGATGCCGTACCGGATTTTATCTGCTGCTCGCAGGGGATTATGAGTCAAAGGATATCGTGCCCCTGATGGTGGAGATGTATGAGTTCATCCGTGATTTCCACGATGAAGTACCCGGGGCACGCCCAAAGGACTGTGGCAATTATCTTGACATGAACTTAGGCATGGCAAACTATCTGGCAAACAGATATCTGGAGAATGTGTTGTACGATATCGATGAGACGAGGCTGGTATATCCGGAGTAAACGATGAAAGAACGAATTATAGGGTATCGCAAAAGAATTGATGCATTGCTGGCGCAGCCGGCGGAAGGAACCGACTGGGAGGCAGTTTTGCAGGAGCATCTGGTACAGGTGTCATTTTTCCAGCATGAAAGACTGGTACATCTGATTGTGACAGTGACCTTCGCAATCCTGACTATGATTGCTCTGTCAATCTACTGTATTGCGGAATATATGCCGATGATTGCTCTGATCGTGCTGCTTATGGTGCTGCTGATTCCATACATAGGTCATTATTATACATTGGAAAATGAAGTGCAGAAAATGTATCAGCAGTATGATGAGATGTTGCGGCATGTCATGGAAAAGGAGACATAGATGTCAAATACGACGAAATTAGCGCTGGAGGCTTCCTTAAAGAAACAGCTGCTTCATAAACAGCTCGACAAGATCACGATCAATGATTTAACATCGGACTGTGGTATCTCACGAATGAGCTTTTACTATCATTTTAAGGATATTTATGATCTGGTGGAATGGGTATGCGTCGAGGATGGAAAACGTGCATTGCAGGACAAGAAGACCTACGATACATGGAGCGAAGGACTGGAGCAGATTTTTGAGGCAGTATTGGAAAACAAGCCATTTATTCTCAACGTCTATCGCTGTGTCAGCAGGGACAGCGTCGAACGTTACTTATACAGACTGACATACAATCTGCTGGCAGATGTTGTCAAAGAGAAAAGTGATGGAATTGATATTGCGCAGGAGGACAAAGCATTTATCGCCCAATTTTACAAATATGGTTTTGTGGGGATGATGCTGGAGTGGATTGACAATGGCATGAAAGAGGACT
>JAFPAQ010000237.1 GCA_017424235.1 Lachnospiraceae bacterium
AAATAATAAAGCAGTTTATAAGAAACATGTACGTATTAGTGACAGAGTGGCAGATGATAATGTTTTTTTAAGTCGTGAGGACTGGCAGGTTGTAGAAAAAAAAGCAGTTATAAAGACATCTACAGTAAAAAAAGTTTCAACTAAAATTATGGATACTACACTTAAAATCAATGGGGTAGATGAAGGAATTAAGCAGTATAATGGAGTTGTTGGCCAGTTGCTCAAATATTATGATGGAGAGCTTTATTGATTTAATGCTTACTGTACACAGGTTATATTACGCGAGGTGTTTTCAGAATATCTCCTGGTTTTTAATTAATAGTTTAGAATTTTTATATAAATATTATTTGCAAAGACAAATATAAAGGAATATAATTTATATTATGAAATAACAAAAGAATTCATTGAAAATTCGATAAGGATTTAATGGATTCTTTTTTGCAATATATGAATGGATATGCTTTTGTGAAAATAGTCATGAATGGAGCAGAATCATATGGGAAATATGCTGTCTTATATTAATGAATTTGGAGGCTTTAATTTTGTTGAAAAGCCACTTGGAGAAGTCGATGGTTTAATTTTTTCGCATCTGGCATACTATGTTTATGATGGAATCGTACCTGGTATGGGTGAGGGAAAAGCACCTGTATTCATGAAGGATATACCTGAGCTTATTGATGACAAGAACTTTATTTCTGTTTGCTGGGAAATGGAAGAAAATAGAAAAATACTTGATTTGATAATGAGAAGCCGCAGGTACAGGAATACCAGAATGTGCTGTTATGTAAATGAAATAGATGAAGAAAAGGATTTGCAGTTTAGTGCAGTTACGTTTTTGTTGGGAAATGGTGATATATTTATTTCATTTAGAGGTACAGATGATAATGTGGTTGGCTGGCGGGAAGATTTTTGTATGGCATACCGGACACCTGTACTGGCACAGATACGAAGTGTTGAATATGTAAATTATGTGGCAGATTTTTTTAGAAAGAAGAGAAATGTAAGACTATATCTGGGGGGACACTCAAAGGGTGGAAATCTGGCTGTTTATGCAGCCATGAATTGCAATGAAACAATAAAGCGAAATATTGGAAGAGTCTATAATATGGATGGTCCGGGTTTTAGACCTGATTTTATGGAACAGATGGATTATGAGGGAATAAAGGATAAGATAATAAAGATAGTACCGCAGGATTCATTTGTTGGAATGCTGATGGAGACTTCAAGGGATTACGTGCTTATCGAAAGTTATGAAGTTGGAGTACAACAGCATATTCCGTTGTCATGGCGTGTAAATTGTGATGCCTTTGTCAGGATTGATGATTTTCAGCAACCAAGGGAAAAATTGTATGAAAATATAAATAACTGGATATTTAATATGGATAGAGAGCAGGTAGGGAATTTTTTGGATAGCCTGTTTAAATTGGTAGAGATAACAGAAATCAGAACATTAAGTGAAGTAAAATCCCTTTCCTCAGATTTTTCTAAAAAGATTCATTCAATGACCGCCAGTTATATGAAATTTGATTCAGAAACTAAGCAGATATTCTGGGAGATGGCATTATTCCTTGCAGAAGTAGTAGCAAGAGATCAGCATGAGCGCATAGGCAACTGGAAAATGTTAGAAAAAATACGAGCAAAGATAGAAGAAAAGAAATAAGCAAAGGAGAAAACAATAAGATGTTATACAGAATTAATATGATTACAGAAGATGATGGATGGATTGCAATCGACACAAGTGAGTCAGGTCCAAAGCCTGCTGTTATGCTGGCTCAAAGTATTGCAGAAGAAATAGGTGGTACTGTGTGGCAGCCTTATCCTGAAGATGCGCAGTTTATGATAAAGGGAGATAAATTAAGGCTTATGTTCCAATATGATGATGTGTTTGGAACAGTTGTAATACTTAATGATATTTCGGATAAAGAACAGGTAGTAGAATTACTTGAACGTCATTTTGAAAAAATAAAAAATGAGACAACTAATTAGTTGACAGAATATAGAAATGTATGTATAATATAATCTGTTCGCAGGAGTGGTGGAATGGCAGACGCGCAGGCTTCAGGTGCCTGTGGTAGCAATACCGTGTGGGTTCAAGTCCCATCTCCTGCACTGAAGAACTATATATTTGTATACGCGGAAGTGCTGGAATTGGCAGACAGGCAAGACTAAGGATCTTGTGCTAGTATTAGCGTGTGGGTTCAAGTCCCATCTTCCGCAGGAAGTTGAAAGTGAGGAAGCCTTGAAGCATCAAAGGTTTCCTTATTTTTTATTGAAAAGGCTCTGGTACTGCAGAACATCACCAACCTGAATGCATGTATTGGCTGCCCCATTATTGAGGACGAGTATCTCACCAGAAACAGTGTCCAGTACCATGAGCATCTGGGATACAGGCTGGTAGGTGAATTTTACAAATGCGGTTACAAATTTGGCAGATGGTACAATATGGTCTGGATGGAAAAGTGTATTGCTGATCATCCTGACAGACCGTTACCTGTCAAAGTATTCGATGAAGTCAGGGAAGAACTTGCAGAAAAGTATGATATACGGTAAATGTTGAAAGGCTGGAGTGCAATGGAATTATTTGATATTGTGGATGAAAATGGAATACCAACAGGAGAGACGGTTGAGCGCAGTGTGGCACATAAGCAGGGAATCTGTCATCGAACTGTCCACATCTGGATTGCACGTGAACAGGAAGGCAGGACTCAGGTATTACTGCAAAAGAGGGCTGCTAATAAGGATTCTTTTCCAGGAAGATTTGATACTTCCTCGGCAGGACATATACAGGCGGGGGACGAACCGCTGGAGTCTGCGATGCGTGAGCTGCATGAGGAGCTTGGCATTGTGGCGGTACCGGAGCAGTTGGAGTTCGCAGGCACTTTTCGTGTCCTGTATGAAAAGGAGTTTCATGGAAAGCTGTTCAAGGATAATGAGGTTGCCTTTGTGTATCTGTACAGACAGCCTGTGGAAGTGGATAGGCTTATTTTGCAGACAGAAGAGATAGAGGCTGTTGAATGGTTTGACATGGAAGAAGTTTATAGGGAATGTTTAAAACATAATCATAAATTCTGTGTTCCGGTTAAAGGCCTTGAAACTGCAATGAAACTGTTGAAGGGTAAAAAGCCAGGTGACCACAGAGCTTGAATTTTTAGACAGTGAAGCAGATATAAAAACAATAAATGCCTCTCCGGAATCAGACTTTGAGTGGGATGTAAATATAGTCCATAAATAGAATAATAAATATCAATAAATATTATGTAAAAAGTCAAAAAAGTAGTTGACAAAATAAAGAACAGGATGTAATATATATCTTGTTCGCGGAAGTGCTGGAATTGGCAGACAGGCAAGACTAAGGATCTTGTGCTAGTATTAGCGTGTGGGTTCAAGTCCCATCTTCCGCATACAAAAAATAGAGAGACAAGTGTTTCACTTGTCTCTCTATTTTTTGTATTAGATGTTAAAATGTCAAAAGTTCATTATGAAAAGCTTAAATGACAAATTGTGAAATTATAGAGAAGGGTACTTTTTAATAATTTTTTAATATTATCTTAATACAAATCTTATTGACAATTTTGGGTTGTGAGAGATAATATTATACAAATCATTGAAATGTCAGATTTAAGTTAAGCGGTTTTGGGGGAGGCACCCATAATAAAAATACAGCAAATCGCATATTATATGACAAGGGGGGAGACACCCATGACAAAAAACGTAAAGGTAGTAGATGAAAATGGAACATATGTAGGAACCACTTACCCAAAAAGAGCAAGGGGATTGGTTAAAAATGGACGGGCGTTTTTTGTGGATGACTGTACCATTTGTTTATCCGCAAAGACGGAGCCGCCAGATCATAAAATGAATGAATTGGAGGTAAAACAAATGAACTATATATATTTCAATCCACGTGAATGGTCTTTAGATCAGCCACAGTATAATACATCTTATCAAAATGGTAATGGATTTTATCAACAGAACTTTAATACAAATGTTAAAGTTGACAGAAGCTTTATAAATGACTTTGACGGAAGTCTTGTAGAGTGCCTGATGCTTGGAGGCTGGGATGATGCCTGTGTAAGAGTATCATCAGGAGCATTATTACTTCCACCTGATTCAGAGAACTGTTTTGTATTCTGGTTAAATGGTGGTGAAAATGACAGAAATAATGAAACCTGTCAGCTGCAGATTACTTTCTTTGGCAATATGTCAGATTGCTATACTTACAAGCTTAACCGTAATTACATTAAGCCACTTTTGCATAAACAGGGATGGGAATTGTATTCAATCTCATTTAAAACTCCATTCTCTGATCAGACTACTGTAGATACTCGTCTTTCTTTTGTTTCAGGTAATGCACCTATGGCAGTAAAACCTGCAAGGGAGCTTTCCTTCTATTCAGAGTGGGAAGATGAGCCTGATGAGTTTGCAGCATGCAGACCTCAGCGTCACAATATGGTATTTGAGGACGGCTGGCCATCAATTGATATGTATGGTGGTGATAAGTATTCAACTGAAATCCTTCGCAGAAAAAAAGGGCAGGATATATCAGGACATTCTCGTCAGGTAATACAGGGTGTTGCAGAAAATGTACAGCAGATGGCTCAGGGATTAGCTACTAATGCCAAACAAATGGCAAAGGGTTTTGCACAAAGTTCACGTCAGGTTGCTGAAATTTATAAAGAAAATGTAGCACAGCGTAAAAATCAGACAGATGAGTGGACTAAATTGTCAGGTAAACTTGAAGAATATCAAAAAAGGTATTCAGAATTGGATAACTGTCAAAAAGAACTTATGCAAAGATGTCAGAGTTTACAAAGTCGTTATAAGTATATTCAAGTTAGATACAGTTTGAAAGAAGAACAAAAGGCACAGTTAGATAAAACGTTTGGCGAAACGACAGAATGGGATACAAACTTTTCAGCATTATTTGCATTAAATACGCAGTTTTCATGTGCTTTTGAATTTATTTCGAAGAAATGCGTTCCTGCTGAAGCAGCAGAAGGTGTTTTAAAAGGAATAAAGTCACAGCTTGACAGTATTGAGAATATTTGTAATACAAGAAATGACATTCTTAATAAACTTAATGAGCAGATGGATAAAATCGAAAATGAAAAATCATTAATATGATAACTTAATGATTTTCTAAATCAGAAAAGGATTGAAAGCACGTCCTTAAAATAGTTACTGATTAGGCAGGGTACTTCATATTATATGTACCCTGCTTTAATTTTGTGTTTTATAGGATTATGGCTTTTGATATCCTAATTTTTATATGTAATATGTCTCAATAAATGTTATACAAAAGAGGTATATCATCTATATATACAATTTAATAAAACGTCAACAATTTTCAAATAATTGATGTAAAAAATTCAAAAATATCGACTATTATTCTCGACAAATGTATAATTTGAGTATAGAATTAAGGCGCACAAAAATAGAATGCGAGGTGCAGATATGAAAAGAAGCAGTATACGAACAAAAATATTATATGCGATGTTATCAATGGGATTGATATTGCTTTTGTTTTGTTGGTCTAATATTTCAGCATTGAAGATTATGGAAAATTATAATAATGTGCTTGCAGAAAATATACAGGCTACACAGGATGCAGTTGCCAATGGAAATCCGGATTCAATACAGCAATATGAGGCTAATATAACGGAAGCTCTTAGAGGTAATGCTGTTAGGATCAATGGTACATATATTTTTGATTTTTGTCTGGTGGGTCTTGGCACTATAATGGTGTTCGTTGTACTGGCTATTTGTAATAAATCAATTGTTAAGAAAGCTGCGAGCTCAAGTGCACGGTTGGCAGAAATAGCGGACAAACTTAAAAATAACAGAGGAGATTTGACTCAAAGAATAGAAGTAGATTCAAATGACGAAATAGGTGAATTGGTAGCCGGTATAAATGGATTTATGGATATTTTGCAAAATCTTATGGTGAAAGTAGAAGATTCATCTGACAAAATGGCGGTTGCAGTTACAAAGACAACAGATGCAGCAAATCATACAAATGATAGTGCTACAAATGTTTCAGCAGTAACAGAAGAATTGGCAGCAAGTATGCAGACTATTTCAAGTAATCTTGATGAAATCAGTGATGGCAGTGAGGGTATTCTCATTCATATAAAAGAAATCAGCGAAAATGCAGGCACAGGTGCATTGGAAATGCTTGATATAAAGAAAAAGGCTGAAAATATGCATGCAGATGCTTTAGCCAGTAAGAAAAAGTCAGCTGATACATTTAGCAGTGTTGGCGATACATTGAAGCAGGCTGTTGAGGACAGTAAGAGTGTTGACAGAATAGATGCATTGACGTCTAATATTCTTGAAATATCAAGTCAGACTAATCTATTAGCATTAAATGCTTCAATTGAAGCTGCAAGAGCAGGTGAAGCAGGAAAAGGTTTTGCTGTAGTTGCAGATGAAATCAGAAAGCTTGCAGATGACAGCAAAAATACTGCAAATAGTATTCAGGAAATAAGTCAGACTGTGACAATGAGTGTAAAGAGACTTGCAGACAGCGCATCAGAAATGCTGGATTTTGTAGATACTACCATTATAAATGACTATGACAAATTTGTTGATATCATTGATAAATACAGGAGAGATACCGAAGAAATAAGCAAGACACTTTCAAGATTTGCTGAACAGACTTCAAGTATCGAAAGAACAATGGAATCAATGAGCGAAGGAATCAATAATATTTCACGTTCGGTTGATGACAGTTCTAATGGAATAACAGGTGTGGCACAAGAGGCTACCAATTTGGTTATGATTATGTCAGATATTATGGAACAGACCAAAATAAATAAAGAAATATCTGATACAATGGGAAAAGAATTGGATCGATTTGAAAAGATAGAATAGTTGCTAATAGTTTTTAAAAAACAGTCATTAATTTTAATGGCTGTTTTTTATACATATAAGGATTAGGGTGTCAAAAGGTGTTATTTTAGGTTGTGGTTGTCAAAATGCACAAAATAAATGCATTCAGAACCCACTCCCGTTTGGATGGGCTTGCTCACGTTACATACAATTCCTGCGGCGTTTACACTTGCAGGAATCTAGTAACGAGTAGCCCATACAGTTCTTCATTGCATATTATTTGTGCATTATGACAAGTGAATTTTATTTTGACACCTTTTGACACCCTAACCATATAAGTAAGTTAAAAAATATTTGGCAACATAAAAATATTATGGTAAACTGTTTGAAAAAGACATGGTTAATAAATTGACAGAACGAGAGGTAGTATGG
>JAFPAQ010000238.1 GCA_017424235.1 Lachnospiraceae bacterium
AATTATTAGTTCAATATATGGCTTGTATTTTCTACTATCAATCATACTCATTATGTCCTTCTATCATCAAAACTTCCAAAAATATCTTCGCTGTCCATCACTTGCGTCCGGTTCACCCAAATATTCATTCAAAGCGTCAATATATTGATTATAGGTATTGTCCGCGTACATCATCGTATCCAGATAGATTCCCCCAAAACCTAATTCTTTTGCAACAGCAATATATTCTTCCGTTTCCGTCACAAGGTCTTGCTCAATTTTCACTCTACATCCATAACTCCATATTGTATTTTTTGATACTATTGCCGGTATAGACAGCTCATACGCTCTTCCTTCTGTCATAAGTTCACCCATATGAACTTCATCAACAGGATTGGGAAGTTCAAGTATCATTGTATTATCTTCAACAGATTTTTCAATATCAGTGATTAATTTGTGCCACTCATCATACTCAGTTTTTCTTTGTTCATAATGCAACAAACCAAAATTGTGACGATAAATATAATGTGTAGGTATGGAAATCACACAACCTGCAACAATAAGAACACATATAACTCCTGTAAACACCACCTGTTTTCCTTTTGTGAATATATCACGAAGCTTTTCTATCAGCTGTTCAACAAATATCCCAAATGAAATCAGTGAAAAAATCATAATGAGGATACTTGTTCTATTGTAATTTCTTATTCCTGTTGTAATATAAGTGGCAATTACAGAAGCAAGTCCGCCCTTGACAGACAAAAGAATAAAAAAGCAGTTGCATTTACCACAAATTGACAAAACTCTGCTTCGGCTATCGTCTTTTACATTAAATTGAAAAATATGCAGCAATGAATAAATCAAACCTATTCCGGTCAGAACTCCCATTTCAGTCGAATCACATGCCTGCGGATTATCAATATCAGTCAAAACTGCAACCATCCTGTCAAAACCGGCAAAAACATTGTTAGGAGAAGGCAATGTCAGATTGGTAATATTAAGTGCACCTAATTCTACAGCATATAATGTCCTGCCATCATACTGTCCCATATAGTCCGTGAATTTCATTACCAGCAGAAGCCCTACACCAAGCACCAATCCAAGTCCCAGCAAGACAAGCACCAGACGTTTCATGGTCATTTTAGGATATACTTTTTTGTAAAATACATAGACAAGTCCAACCAGTATCAGTCCACCAACTGTTGTCAACACATAATACATTCCTGAGTCCCATATAAATCCAAACCCCATACTGTATAAAATATTGGGCAAAATACAGACTGCAATTCCATATCCAATTGAAACAACACTCAAAATGGCCAAAAGGGTATTTTTTACTGACCTTGTTCCAAGCAATGTATATAGGCTTACAAATACCAGAAGAATGAGACAGAAAAACGCATAATACAAAGAATTTACCCCTGTCAGAAACATAAAGAGCATCAGAAAAATAACATTAGCGAACTTTTCTTTGCCCTCATCATGTCGTTCATCAGGCAGCATCATTTTTATGACATAGTACACAAAGAATGGCAGATAGAAGCAATACACATATGTCATCATAATTGTATTGTATCCCAAAATCAGAAATGAAGTATTTGCTAATAATACGCTTAAAACTGTAGCAACCTTTTGATTGATTTTTAACAGGATACATACAATATACATACCAATCGTCAAAATAACATTATTAAAAACTGCCTGCATATTGACTGCTGCTTCTACACTTCCTGATATTTTCCAAAACAGCTTCAGGGTAGGAAACATCATAGCATAATCTGCCATTACATTTCTGTACCCACCAACATTCGGTGCTCCAAAAATGGCATTATTATGTATATTTCCACCTCTGACATAATTATTTACATCCAAAAGTAATCCTATGGAATCTCCTCTGTATCCGGCAATCGGAACTCTAATATCCGTTCCCCACAAATGATAATAGGAAATGGTTAAAATCAGGGAAATAATCACTGCTATTATTCCATAACCTATTGTCTTTATGTTCTTTGTCCAAATATCATTTACATTCTTCATTGTTTCACTCTCATTACAAATTTAATCTTTAAAAGGTTTTTACATACATTTTGTTAATACCATATTGTGTTCCAAAGCCTTCTTTAAACTCTGCAAGGCGTTTATTCAACACCTTACCGTGCTCTTCTGTGCTTGTACCAAAAGAAAAGTACTGAAATCCTCTTTCTTTTGCTGTCATAATCAGATTTGTATCAAGATAATTCATAGGAAACATTTTAAGACAGCTTTGATCTGCTGCCAGATACTGTGTATGAAATACTTTATTTTCAAATAAAAATACCATACTTCCTGCAATCATCTTATTTTCGTGAAATACTCCATAAAATTCAACAATATCACATAGACGTTCTTCTTTAAACTCAATAAGTTCATCAAGAGAATGAACTGGTTTTGCTCCAAATTTCTGTAAATTATCACACAAAATGTTATAAAATTCTGCAATATCTGACCGATTATCGATTTTGCGGAAAGACAAATTATTTTTTAATGAGTATTTATAATCACGTCTCCTGCTTGAACTAAAATTAGATATAATATCAATATTATATTGATTGAAATCAATATAGCAACTTAATTCATCATATACAATATAATCTCTTTGAAATAAATAGTAATATAAAAGATTATTATTTTGCTTTGAAAATATATCACTTGTACATTTGATTCGCACTTCCTGATACAAATGCTGTTTCAAATATTCTTCCAATACATTCATAATTGCATCTACATGCTCAATATCATAAAAATCTTTTGCAATTACAATTCCACCAAATGTACTTCCACAGTGTGCATGAAATACCCTTCTATTCTGATCTTGAATTTCACATGCCGGAATAACTGCAACCATAGTATCATTTCCCTTATATATTATCAAAGACACATCTTTAAAACGCTCTCCATGATAGTCAAGAAAACCTTTTGTTTGAAGAAAAGTACCATTCATAGACTTCTCCATAACAAAATTATCCCACTTTTTCCGGTCACAGCTTTGATACTCTCTTATTTTCAGTTCTAACATATCAATAACCTTGCCTTTCAAAACCTAATTAAATATTTCCTGATGTGTTCTTTCCTTAATTGCTCCATCAGCCACTTCATAGATCACATCACAATTTTTAATTGTTGTCAAACGATGCGCAATTACAATCATTGTCCTTTGTCCATGAAGATTATCTATTGCCTGCATAACTTCCTTTTCAGTCTCATTATCAAGTGCAGAGGTTGCCTCATCAAGAATAAGTACCTGAGGATCTCTATACAATGCCCTTGCAATGCCAATACGCTGTCTCTGACCTCCCGAAAGTCTTACCCCTCTGTCACCAATAACCGTATCAAGTCCATCAGGCAATGAATTTATAAACTGATCAAGCTGTGCCTCTTTAACTGCCTGCTCTAATAACTTTTCATCAATTTCATTTTCAGGGATACCAAAAGCAATATTTGCTCTAATCGTATCATCCATAAGATAAATTGTCTGTGGTATATATCCAATACTCTGATGCCATGATTCTATATGTGTATTAATGTTTTTTCCATCTACTGTTATTGTTCCACTTTGCGGTTCTAAAAGTCCCAATATCAAATCTACAACAGTAGTCTTTCCAGCTCCTGAAGCTCCAATAAATGCCACAGAACTATTTTTCTTTATGGTAAGATCTGCATCCTGCAAAACCATTTTATCTGACTCCGG
>JAFPAQ010000239.1 GCA_017424235.1 Lachnospiraceae bacterium
ACTGCACTTATACATATCTCCACAACTCTTCAGCCATTCCATAGGCCACGGATAACTCATTGATATATCAAAAAGTTTAAGCACAAGATCTTCTATATTACTGTCCGTTCTGCCTGGCGACATAACATCTGCAAATTTTATAAACTCTTCGTAACCCTCATCTGTCTGAGAATATTTTTCCTCTATAAGTTTTTGTAAAATTTCAGTCTTAATAATAGCAAGATCATTTTCATCGCCTACCTTAAATACAGGATCAAGATCAATGACATGAAAGTAATTTCTTATAATACTCTGACAAAAACTGTCTATAGTTGTAATCTGTGCATTATGCAGAAGTGTTACCTGCCTCTGAAGATGTTCATCATCTGGATTATCTGTAAGCTTATTTTCAAGCGCCCTTAATACTCTTTCCTTCATCTCTGCCGCTGCAGCCCTTGTAAATGTTACGACAAGCAATTTATCTATATCTATGGGTTTAGATTTATCACTTATCATATTAATTATTCGTTCTACAAGGACAGCAGTTTTTCCAGAACCTGCTGCAGCGGATACCAGAATATTTCTGTCCCGTAACTCTATGACCTTTCTCTGATCATCAGTCCATTTTGTTTCTCCCATCTGTATACCTCTTTCTATTAACAGCTTTTTGTAAAAACGCCTATAACCTATTCTTCATCTTCTTTAGGACATATCAGATTTAACACATCATCATCTGACAGTTTTTTAAGACTTCTATATACATTGCCCGGAATCCTTACGTCAAATCTGCATACATCTTTGTAAGCACAATAATCACATGCCGTTTTCCTTGTAGAATCAGCCTTTTTATATGGATTAACCTCTGTCGTTCCATTCATTATTTCTCCGGACATTCTTGATATATTCTTCCTTGTATATCTGATAATATCTTCAAACTGTTTTGTCTGAACTGTAGCAGAATTTTTCTTGAGATTGCCATCCTTATCAGTTTCAAACGGAGCTACTATAGACTTAGTCTTGACAGGAAGTTCACCGGATTCCGTCAAAAAATTGCTGTCTATTGATGGAAGCACTGGATCATCCTCATTAACCAGTCCTTCCATTCTTAACTGCTTAAGGATATTGTCTGGCAGTTTATCCGGATCTATTTTGCCCTCAAGCAAAGGATCATCTATATTGTAATAGAATACTCCGGCAGGAATAATCATTTTCCTTCCGGCCTCTTTTTCCGCATGATTTTTTGCAGCCTCCAGATATATTACAAGCTGCATCTGAAGCCCATAATACATATCAGAAAGAGATAGCTGCTTTTTACCTGTCTTATAATCGATTATCTTAACATAAGATTTATCATTTTCTTTCATGATATCTATCCTGTCAACCTTACCGATCAGATGCATAACATTATCGTCATTTTCCACTACATCAAAACTAAGCTCACTTGTCACGGTATCAAATTTACCAAGCTTCATCTGCTCTGTAATCGCCCATACTGTTCTGTTCATAAGCTTTTTTAAGCGGATAATCATATATTCATCACGTTTTGTATCATGTAAAAGACCATTTTTATATCCTTCTACCGCTTCCTCT
This sequence comes from Lachnospiraceae bacterium, assembly GCA_017424235.1. Classification (GTDB taxonomy): domain Bacteria; phylum Bacillota; class Clostridia; order Lachnospirales; family Lachnospiraceae; genus COE1. The sequence continues at coordinate 1,570 of JAFPAQ010000239.1, forward strand.
ATACACTGTTCTGCATTTTGTTTCTGTTGTTCTTCATCAAGGTCCTGCCACTTCTTTCCACTTTTTAGAAGCCTCTTTGTGTATATTTCAAGAGCTGTATGAACTATATTTCCTATATCAAAAAATTCTACCTTTCTTTCCTGACGTTCTTCAAGTTTTAACCCATACTGCATATAATAAGAAAATGCACATGCTGCGTATTTTTCAAACTGCGATGTACTTCCTTTTAATATTTCACCATAAATGCCTTTCGCAGCTTCACTTGATATTTTACTCTTTCCCTCAATATAAAATGCTGCATCTATGAGTTTTTTCATCATAGCTCTTTTATCTTCATCTTGAATATATGCCAAAAACCGATTCATAGCAGCAATCAGCAATGAAGCATCTTTAATATACATCACCACCACACTCCTTCTCTTTTAGGTGAATCCATTTTATCTGATAAAATTCGTAGCGATCCCCTTCTCCCTCACGGGCAAACCGTACTTCTCCTTCCCCAGCGCAATGGCCTTCATCAGAAATGCCATATTCCT
>JAFPAQ010000240.1 GCA_017424235.1 Lachnospiraceae bacterium
AAAATGCGCTATAAGCTGTTGCTCGCTTTTGTAAGCGCGCTTACAGTGTCTATGATTGTATTCCTGTTTTTCTGTTACTATTGCTTACATAATGGATATTTTAGCGGAGTCAGCCGTGACGATATGATACATGCACTGGCGAAGGGAGAACAGCTTTTTTCACAAACAGATGATAAAGTGATTGTTTTGCAAGAACTGGAAGCAGATTATGAGGATATGGATTTTGCTATATTAGATACCGGAAGCTGGCAGACGATAGTGGAAGTTCCAACCCTTGCAAATGAAACTGATTTGTTGTCTGCAATCAATGGGCGTAATGAGATCTGTAAGGAATATATAATAACAGCCACAACTGTCATGCAGCAGAATCATGCAGCATATCTGATTTGTTTTGTAAATCGTATGAAGTTTGAGGCAATGTCATACGAATTCAATATGCCGAGAGGAAGCGGGCTGCTTGGCAAGCTAGCCATCGTTGGTGTCATAATAACGCTTGTTACTGTTGGTGCAGTGATTTATGTAATACAGCAGGAATATGAAGAAAAGGAACGTTATGAAAAGCGCAGAAAGGAACTGATTTCGAATCTTTCTCATGATTTGCGGACGCCGCTGTCATCGGTGTTAGGTTACTCTGAAATGTTGAAAAACGGAATTTATGATAATGATGAAGAGCAGCGTCAATATATCGATATTATTTACCGCAAGTCTGTATATATGGAGAAACTGTTATCAGAACTTCTGGAGTATTCCAGACTGGAGCTTGGTACGATTCGCTTGCAAAAGCAGAAAATGGACATCACAGAACTGGTGAGGGAAATACTGATTGAATATTATCCGGAAATGGAAAAAAAGCAATATGAATTAGTATTGGAAATCCCGGATGAACCCATAATCGGAATTTGGGATAAGGAAAAAATAGGAAGAGTCATTAGGAATCTCATAGACAATGCATTAAAGTATGGCATGGATGGAAAAAAAATAAGAATTGCGATTGAAAGAAAAGAAAAACAAGTGTCTGTAGAAATACAGGATTTTGGTAAAGGAATCCCTCAAAAGGAGATACCACATGTGACAGAACAGTTTTACCGTGCGGACCATGCCAGAAGCAGCAAACAAGGCGGTATGGGACTTGGGCTTTTTATCGTGCAGGAGATTGTCAAATTACATAATGGGAATTTCTATATTGAAAGCAAGGAACAGCAGGGAACAAAAGCAGGTATGGTTTTGTATGTTTAATTCGATTATATAAAGATGAATGTTAACTTTATCAATAATAAAGGTTGACAATAACATAAAATATGATACCATAGGAAATGAATAATAATATAAATGTAACTATTCGCAACCACTATTGAGCATACAGGAAGAAGGAAATAAGGTGTTAAAGTTAGCAGAAGAAATTATCAAGGGACGAAGAATAAACAGAGAAGATGATTTATCAGTTTTTATAACAGCAGATTTAAATGATCTGTGTCAGGGGGCAGACAGAATACGTGAACATTTTGTGGGAGATAAAGTGGATCTTTGTTCTATTATAAATGGACGCAGTGGCAAATGTCCGGAGGATTGCAAATATTGTGCCCAATCTGCCTATAATAATACAAATTGTGAAGTACATGATTTCCTTTCGCAAGAAGATATCATAGAGGCTTGTCACATAAATGAAAGAGAAGGTGTTGACAGATTTTCAATTGTTACAGCCGGCAGAGCCTTAAATGGAGAAGAGTTTGAAAGTGCAATAAAGGCTTATGAAAAAATGAAAAAGGAATGTGATATTGAACTTTGTGCTTCCATGGGATTTTTAGATGAAGAGCAGCTTCACAGACTACATGAGGCAGGTGTGAGCAGTTATCATCATAATATAGAAACCTCAAAACGCAATTTTCCAAATATCTGCACTACACATACCTATGATCAAAAAATAGAAACGCTTAAAAAGGTTAAAGCAGAGGGCATGTATGTATGCTCTGGTGGAATTATTGGAATGGGGGAAACATGGGAGGACAGACTGGATATGGCAGTCAGTCTTGCCGAAATAGGTGTAGACTCTATTCCTATTAATGCGCTTATGCCTATTAAGGGGACTCCTTTGGAGAATGAACCAAGATTAACAGAAGAAGAGATTTTAAGAACAGTAGCTCTTTTTCGTTATATAAATCCTGAGGCTGAGATACGTCTGGCAGCAGGAAGAGCCCTTTTGACAAACGATGGGGAAAAAGCATTTAAGTCAGGGGCATCTGCGACCATCACAGGAAATATGCTGACTACTGCGGCGTGTGCCACAATAAGAAGTGACAGGGATATGCTTGCAAAAATAGGAAGAAGATGTAAAAAGATTGAAAATTAATCTGTGTGCAAAAAAGCTACAGTACACACATAGTGTGTATTGCAGCTTTTAACACTTATTTTCAATACGTTCAATATGGTTTGTCAGTATATCAAATTTGTCATCATATATAAAGCTTAGCAGGTTGTCCAGTCTTTTTAGTCCCTTAATTACCAAATCAACCGGGCAGATATTTTTTTCAAGAGCTATTGCAAGCTCGTCTACGTCTAATACCTTGACAAATCCATCCGGATATATTACCACATCTGCAAGCAGGTCTGTGACTATTAGCGAGTTATCTTTTTCTTCATATTTATAATCCACTATATCGCAATACCAGTATAGCAATGTGTTATCCTCGCGGTAAAACTTGCTCACCTTAATCCCCATATTTAAATAATAGCAGGAATATCCATGGTGGAAATCACGTCTTGGTTTAAGGGTATTCCACTTTGTTATTATAATATCTTCATTCATTTCAAGAATCACATCGTCTTTTAGTAAGACACATTCATCAGGAATCATTCTCTTACGGTATATTGAAGGATTTTCTCTCATAAATTTTCCTTTCCCTATTGGATATTAATAACTCCGTATAGTGTTTGGCAGATAAAAAGTTACAATAATTATATAATAAATCCGACATGACTACAATATATGCATAACTACAATTTTGTGCTGAACACAGATTTAGTCCATATAAAGTCTGTGTGCATTGTGTAAATAATAAAAATTAATTAAATAACTTATAAAAATGAGTCATTTGCTAGACAATAATTATATAATTCTGTATAATTATGGGTAGGTATCGGGAAGATATGGTAATATGCGTATGTGGAGGAGAAGAAATGGGAAGAAATAGAAAATATAACAGATCAGTGTATCAGTCATTGGCAGTTATTACCCAATTCGGAATCAATATGCTTGTTCCTATCTTTTTATGCTCTTTTGCAGGGCTTTTCATTGATGAAAAGTTTGGTACAAATTTTTGGTTTGTTTTACTATTTTTTGTGGGTGCGCTTGCAGGATTTAGAAATGTATTTATTCTTGCAAGAAAAATCTATGAAGACAGAAAGGATTGATCAGACAAAAATGCGAAAATTGATAATTAAATTAAAAGAACTTAACCTGGCACTACCGGGTTTACTGTCAGGCATTATTTTGTTTGGGCTGTTAAGTCAGGTGATTGGTCTGTTTCTGGTGCAGGATAAGGCAAACTACAGTGTAGGACTCTGGATAGGAGTGCTTACAGCAAATTTTATGGCATTACACATGGCTATTTCTTTAAATAGTGCTGTGCAGATGGACGTAAAGGGGGCGCAGGCAACAGCAACAAGACATAATATCATAAGATATCTGGTGGTGGTTTTGATACTGGGTATTTTAATGATTACGAGAATTGGCAATCCACTTGCTGCATTTGTGGGTATGATGGGACTGAAGGTTTCAGCTTATCTGCAGCCGTTTTTCTCAAAGGTGTCTTCGTCAAAAGGGGACAATTCGCAGGTATCATAGTTAGGATTTTGTACCTGACATTTTGTAAAAACTGAATAATGGAAAAATTAAAATCTCATAAGGAGGTGAGTCTATGGGAAACGGAATTTTGTTATCCGGTGCTGATGATATTGATTTTATGATACACGGTGTCTTTCAGTATGAACTTTTCGGTCAGAAATTGTGGATAACAACAACGCATGTATGCGTGTTTATCGTTATGATGATAATCGTGATTTTCTGCTTACTTGCGAACCGTGCAATCAAGCATGCGACAGAGGTTCCCGGAACATTCCAAAACGTAGTTGAGCTTATAGTTGAGATGCTCGACGGAATGGTAAAAGGTGTTATGGGCAAAAATGCAGCCCCATTTGCCAATTACATCGGTATATTATTTATTTTTATACTGCTTAGTAATATTTCAGGTCTGTTTGGGCTGAGACCGCCAACAGCTGATTACGGAGTGACTTTTGCACTTGGTATCATTACATTCACTCTTATTACCTTTAACAAATTTAAATACCAGAAGGTATCCGGAGTAATAAAGGGATTGTGTGATCCATGGCCGATTTGGGCACCTATCAACATTATTGGTGATATAGCTGTTCCAATATCATTGTCATTGCGTCTTTTCGCAAATGTACTTTCAGGTACGGTAATGATGGCACTTCTCTATGGTCTGCTTGGTTGGATAGCCACTGCATGGCCGGCAGCATTACATGTTTATTTTGATTTGTTCTCAGGAGCGATTCAGACATATGTATTTGCCATGCTCACAATGACTTATATTAATAATGCTATTGAAGGATAAAATAAGTATTGCGGTTGAAAAAATTAGGCAATAAATGTTTAGGAGGAAATGAATATGGAATTTAATTCAAACTTTATATTAGGTTGTTCAGCAATCGGTGCAGGTCTTGCAGTTATTGCAGGTATCGGACCTGGTGTAGGTCAGGGTATCGCAGCAGGACATGCAGCAGCAGCAGTTGGTAGAAATCCCGGTGCAAAATCAGATGTAACCTCTACCATGTTACTTGGACAGGCAGTTGCTGAGACAACAGGTCTTTATGGTCTGCTCGTAGCCATGCTTCTGTTATTTGTTAAGCCTCTTGTACCATAATCATAAAGTTATTTTATAAAAACTTTTTACAAAGATTATCGGAAAGGAGGTATTGGAGGTATGATACTCGCTACCGAAACAGAGGGATTAAGTCGTCTTTTTGATTTGGATTTTCAGCTTTTAGCGGATGCAGTGCTTATGATCATAGCAATGTTCTTCCTGTTTATGTTTGCTTCGCATTTTCTTTTCAATCCTGTAAGGGATATGCTTGAAAAGAGAAAAGAGAAGATAAAGGGAGAACTTGAACAGGCAGCTACAGATCAGGAAGAGGCAGCTAAGGTGCGTGCCCTCTATGAGGAAAAATTACATGAGGTAGACAAGGAAGCCGAAGCAATTCTTGCCGATGCTCGTAAGCGTGGTTTAGAGAATGAAGCAAAAATAGTTGCTGAGGCCAGAGAAGAAGCCACAAGAATAATTGATAGAGCAAAGAATGAGGCAGAGCTTGAAAAGCAGAAGATGGCCGATGAAGTTAAACGTGAGATAATCGCAGTTGCTTCTTTGATGGCTGCCAGAGTTGTTCAGGCAAACATCGATACCAATGCTCAGCATGAACTCATTGAAAAGACGCTGAAAGAAATAGGTGATAGTACATGGCTAAGCTAGTTTCCAGAACATATGCGAATGCGTTGTTTGAACTGGCCGTTGAAGAAAATAAAACTCTCCCTATGCTTGAAGAAATTATCGTACTTTTAGAGGTCATCAGAACTAATGATGATTTCTCGGACTTTATGAATCATCCAAAGATTCCTAAAGAAGAAAAGATAAATGTCGTAAAGAGTGTATTTGAGGAAAGACTGTGCAGAGAAGTAACAGGTTTACTCATTACTGTAGTGGAGAAGGACAGATATTCTGATATTGAGGATATTCTTGAGGAGATAATAATCGATATAAAAGAATACAATCATATCGGAACGGCATATGTAACAACTGCAATTACGCTTACAGATAAGGAAAAAAAGGATATAGAAGAAAGATTACTTGCTACCACCGAATATGAAAAGATAGAGTGTTCATATACAGTTGATGAAGCACTCATTGGCGGAATGGTTATCCAGATGGGTGACAAGGTTGTGGACAGCAGTATTCGAACAAAGCTTGGAAAGCTTGAGAGAGAATTGATGGCTATTCAGCTTTAAAAAATTAAGAAAGGTGCAGATCCATTATGAATTTAAGACCAGAAGAAATTAGTTCTGTGATCAAGGATCAGATAAAGAGATATGCAGCAGACCTGGAGGTATCAGAGGTTGGTACAGTTATTCAGGTGGCAGATGGTATTGCACGTGTACATGGACTTGAGAAGGCAATGCAGGGAGAACTTCTTGAATTCCCAGGTGAGGTTTATGGTATGGTAATGAACCTTGAGGAAGACAATGTTGGTGCTGTTTTGCTTGGAAGTTCGCGTAATATTAATGAGGGTGATACCGTAAAAACAACAGGACGAGTAGTAGAGGTGCCTGTAGGGGATGCCATGCTTGGTCGTGTAGTTAACTCTCTTGGACAGCCAATAGATGGCAAAGGTCCTATAGTTACAGATAAATATCGTCAGATTGAAAGAGTTGCATCAGGTGTTATCACACGTAAATCGGTAGACACACCTCTGCAGACAGGTATTAAAGCTATTGATGCCATGGTTCCTATCGGACGTGGTCAGCGTGAGCTTATTATCGGTGACAGACAGACCGGTAAGACAGCTATTGCTATTGATACCATTATTAACCAGAAAGGACAGAACGTTAAGTGTATATATGTTGCAATCGGTCAGAAAGCTTCTACTGTTGCAAGTATCGTTAAGACACTTGAGGAGTTCGGTGCAATGTCATATACAACTATCGTAGCAGCTACAGCAAGTGAGCTTGCTCCATTACAGTATATTGCACCATACTCAGGATGTGCTATCGGTGAGGAATGGATGGAGGCAGGTCAGGATGTACTTGTTATCTATGATGACTTAAGTAAACATGCTGCTGCATACCGTACACTTTCATTGCTTCTTAAACGTCCACCGGGACGAGAGGCTTATCCCGGTGATGTATTCTACTTACATTCAAGACTTCTTGAGCGTGCAGTACGAATGAGTGAGGAATATGGCGGAGGTTCGCTTACAGCTCTTCCGATTATTGAGACACAGGCCGGTGACGTTTCAGCATATATTCCTACAAATGTAATTTCTATTACAGATGGTCAGATATACCTTGAGACAGAAATGTTCAACTCAGGCTTCAGACCGGCTGTTAATGCAGGTCTTTCTGTATCACGAGTTGGTGGTTCGGCACAGATAAAGGCTATGAAGAAAATAGCAGGACCTATTCGAGTAGAGCTTGCACAGTATCGTGAGCTTGCTTCCTTTGCACAGTTTGGTTCAGAGCTTGATGATGATACCAAGGAAAGACTTGAACAGGGTATGCGAATCAAGGAAATCTTAAAGCAGCCACAGTATAAGCCAATGCCTGTTGAATATCAGGTAATTATATTATATGTTGCTACAAAGAAATATTTGCTTGATGTTCTGGTTGAAAAAATTACAAGATTTGAAACAGAGTTGTTTGAATTCCTTGATACAAAGTATCCTCAGATACCAAAGGATATCAAGGAGACAAAGGTTATTTCAGATGATAATGAGAAACAGCTTGTTGCAGCAATTGAAGAATTTAAGAGCAGATTTAAATAAAACTGCTTTGATATAGGAAAGGAGAAAAGCATATGGCCTCAATGAGAGACATAAAAAGGCGTAAGGGCTCAGTACAGAGTACTCAGCAGATTACAAAGGCCATGAAGCTGGTTTCCACCGTTAAGCTGCAAAGGGCTAAGGGACGTGCAGAGAAGTCAAAAACATACTTTAGATGCATGTATGATACGGTGGTTTCAATGCTATCAAAAGCAGGTGAAATTAACCATCCATACCTGAAGCCGGGCGATTCTCCACGCAAGGCTGTGATACTTATTACAGCCAATCGAGGACTGGCTGGAGGTTACAACTCAAATATTGTGAAGCTTGTAAAAAATAATGGTTGGAATAAAGAAGACCTGATTATTTATCCTGTGGGATCAAAGGGAAGGGACGCATTTGGTAGAATGGGTTATGAGATTGGACCTGATTATTCAGCTATGATCGAAGAACCTCTTTATGCAGATGCCATGGAAATCAGTAATACAGTGCTGGATGATTTTGCATCGGGTAAGATAGGCGAAATCTATGTAGCGTATACAGGCTTCAAGAATACTGTGACACATGTGCCTACCCTGTTAAAACTTCTCCCTATTAAAGTAGAGGATGAGCGTTCGGTGCAAGATAAGGCAGTTCTGGATTTTGAACCTGAAGCAGAAGAGGCAATCGATCTTATCATACCTAAGTACATCACAAGTCTGATTTACGGAGCAATGATAGAGTCGGTAGCCAGTGAAAATGGTGCCAGAATGCAGGCCATGGATTCTGCTACAAGCAATGCAGAAGAGCTTATAAGCAAACTGTCATTGATGTATAACAGAGCACGTCAGAGCTCGATTACACAGGAATTAACAGAAATTATCGCGGGTGCAAATGCTATATCATAACAGGCACCCTGTAAATTAACTTAAAGAAGGGATACAGAGAGATGGCAGATAAAGTAATTGGTAAAGTTACTCAGATTATCGGTGCGGTACTCGATGTTAAGTTTAATGAAGGTCAGCTTCCTGAGATCAATGAGGCTATCAAGATCAAGAGAAGTGATGACACAGAGCTTACACTGGAGGTTGCACAGCATCTGGGTGATGATACAGTAAGATGTATCGCCATGGGTCCTACAGACGGACTTGTAAGGGGAATGGATGCTTTGGCAACAGGTGCACCTATTACAGTACCGGTAGGAGAGAATACTCTTGGACGTATGTTCAACGTACTTGGCGAACCTATAGATAATAAACCGGCTCCGGAAGTAAAAAATTATGAGCCAATACACAGACCTGCCCCTGAGTTTAAGGAGCAGTCTACAGAAACCGAACTTCTTGAGACAGGTATTAAGGTCGTTGACTTGCTTTGTCCTTATCAGAAGGGTGGTAAGATAGGACTTTTTGGTGGTGCCGGAGTTGGTAAGACGGTACTTATTCAGGAGCTTATCACAAATATTGCTACTGAGCATGGTGGATATTCAGTATTTACCGGTGTAGGTGAGCGTACAAGAGAAGGTAATGACCTTTATCATGAAATGACAGAGTCAGGTGTTATCAATAAGACCGCCATGGTATTTGGTCAGATGAATGAGCCACCGGGAGCCAGAATGAGAGTTGGTCTTACCGGACTTACAATGGCTGAATATTTCCGTGATAAGGGTGGAAAGGACGTGCTTCTTTTCATCGATAATATCTTCCGATTTACACAGGCTGGTTCTGAGGTTTCAGCACTTTTGGGACGTATGCCTTCAGCCGTTGGTTATCAGCCAACACTTCAGACAGAGATGGGTGCTCTTCAGGAGAGAATCACTTCTACAAAGAATGGTTCTATCACATCTGTTCAGGCCGTA
>JAFPAQ010000241.1 GCA_017424235.1 Lachnospiraceae bacterium
GCTGATAGTACCTATACCGCTTGTAATGTTATGGAAGTGGTTTGGAATGGCATTGTATTTATGTTTGTTTGGAATAGGAATGTATTTTGCTGTCAGAATTGAAAAGTACAAGAAGAAATATGATATTCAGACTTTTAAAGAAATTGTTGCATTTACTGACGGGAAGAGTTTGGATGAAATTGAAAAAGCAAGAGAAGAAGGCAAAAGGCCATATCAAAAAGCTCTCTTGGTAGCTGGTTCAGCGGCATTGGCTGTTATAATTGCACTTATAATGACTGCTGTAATGAGATTATTCTCTTGAGAACACGAAAATTTCAGTTTTGTGAAAAGAGAATTGTGAGTACCCAAAGGGCATCAACCGTAAAAGTAGTTGCTGGAGAAGATACAAAATTAGATTTTGAATTATCTATTATTATCTCGTTGCCTTTGATGATTACAGCAAGACCTGCAAACATTACCGCGTTGATAAAATGCTTAAACTCGAAGTAACCAAGGGAGCAAGAGAAGGCAAAGAAGTATTCAAAAACTTTGACATGGCAACCTATTCAAAGGCAACTTTTAAACAAAGAGAAGAGGCTTGAAATGATGCTTTTGTGGCTCACAAATTTAAAAAGGGTTCTAAGGAAGAAAATGTATCATTCATAGTACTCGATGATATTGATGTGTCGGAAGAAATCATTGTTGATGATTATTGTGAATAATGAAAAATGATTTGAAATAGGTGATGTAATGAAACTTAGAAATGTTCTGATTGCTGTTAATGATATGGACAGAGCAATCAAATTTTACAAGGAAATATTTGGCCTGCAGGTCATCCTGAATCAGGATGGAAATGTCATCATGTCTGAAGGCTTAGTGTTACAGGATACAGATATCTGGAAGAAGTTCCTTGGCAAGGATTTGATTCCAAAGAATAATATGACGGAGCTATATTTTGAAGAATCAGATATTGAAGGGTTTATAAAGAAACTTGAGGAATCTGAATTCGAGATTGACTACGTTAATAAGTTGTTTACACATTCATGGGGTCAGCAGGTTGTAAGATTTTATGATCCCGATGGCAATTTGATTGAGGTTGGAACGCCTGTGAATTAAGGAAAACTTGATAAATGAATAAGAAAATAATGAGTAAAGTATGCTACATAATCGCAGTCGTATCACTGGTGATATTATCCGGAACTGTTTTTGTTGCACTCGTAGTTATCGAAATAAAGCGAAACAAATGAGGGTTGACTTTTGATGTATTCTGTTCTAACATTTAGATTGTTATGCTTGAAGGATTATGTGCCAGTCATATAAGACTTATGGATAACAGGAAAAAAGAAAAAGGAGAGTATATCAATGTACGAAGTTTTAGAAATGCTGTTAGTTATTGCAGCAGTTGCTTTGGGACTTTTTATGGTAATCTGCCCACAGAAAGCAGTAAAAAAAGAATGTGCCCATGATGAAGCACAGATTAAGAAAACGAGAGTAAAGGGAGCTTGTATTGCAGTTTTGGGTATTGTGGTTGTAATCGTATTTTCTTTTAACCCATATATGTAGCAATAACAGGATTTTATAAGAATCGGATGCGTAAAGCAATTTGCTTTTGTATCCGATTTTTTGTACCTCAAAAGGATTTGAGAAGAAACAGCAAATGACAAAATAAGAAGTTATATGCGTGATTTCTTTTTATACGGCTTTAGAACAAGGGATGAGTTTGATAAGAAAAGTATAAGAAGTCGCTTTTTTACAGAAGAGAATCCGTTGGGTGTAGTTGGAAGTTACATTGAAGACAGAATAGGTGGGGATGAAGAAATATTATCCTTTAAGAATCATTATATTATGAATGCTTATGATACAGAGATTCTTGAGGCAGTGCTTAAAGGCATTCATGAAAAAAGGCAGATGTATATGACTTCTATGAGATGGTTCCATGGATACGTACATTTATAGGAAGAATCAGTGCATTGAGATGTGATAATGAAAAGGTCTGCAATCAGCTTAAGACAGACTGTTACAAAATGGCAAGACAATATAACATGGTACTTTCTGATGAATTGGATCCGTATAAGTGTTTGTTAAATCAGATCAATTCAGAAAGATATGATGCTGTGGAGAAATTGATTAGTTAATGTTCACTCATACCTTGTGAACAGATAAAAAAATTGATAAAAATGTATTGATACATACAAAATGAAAGAATATAATATGAATATCGATAAAATAACTGATATTAACACAGCAAAAGGATGTTTACTATCTTGCAAATGCTCGCCTCTTCGCAATAAATTGCTCAGAAATGGAGATTAATATGGATAAAAACAGAAATGAATTCATGGATATTGCAAAGGGAATTGCAATACTTAGTGTTATTATATCACATTGTGGTGAAGGAATAGTACATGATTTTTTATACATATTTCACGTTCCGGTTTTCTTTATTATTTCGGGATATTTTTTTAAGGAATATGATTTAAGTACATTTATAAAGAAAAAAGTAAAGGGATATCTTATTCCATATCTTTCGTTTGGATTATTATTAACTCTACTATTCTGGATATCTGATATTGCGACATATCAGTCTTTTTCATTCAGATATTTCATAGATGAGTTACTTGCGATTGTTATAATACAGATTCGAAACACTACTTTATGGTATATGGCAGCCTTAATATGCTCAACTATAATATTTTATATTCTGGTAAGGATATCACCAAATGATATAGTATTATTTATTCTTGCAAGCATATGTAGCATATCATTTATACTGTACGATACATATATTTCTATACCATTGCCATGGAATCTGGATGTAGGTTTTATTGCTCAGATTTACCTTGTCTTTGGATACTTAAGTCGGAAACATTCCCTTATTACCCGACTTATTAACAGTAAACATTATGTTTTAATTATCAATTTATTTATTTTAATTGGAGTAGTACTCTCAATAATTAATTATAAAATTACAAATACTAAATTTGAGATGTTCAATTCATCATACGGACTATTTCCATTGACTATAAGTGCATCAATATTAGGTTCACTTGCTGTTATAATTATTTCTGCACATATCCATTCAAAAGTATTACAGACGCTGGGAAGAAATTCCATAACTTACTTTGCCTTACACCAGTCTCTTGGACTTATAGTTGGCCAGGCAGTTGTTGGATACATACCGCAAACTTCATTAATTATGCGTGTAATATCTTATTTGATATTGTTTGGCATAGCAATGCTTATATGCTATCTAATGGATAAACTTATTCGAAATACAAAGCTAAAATTCATGGTCGGCTTGTAGTGTATATTGACTACTTTTACATGGTTTGTTATACTATAACTAACTGTGTTAGTTTAAATGGGAAAGGTAGGATTATATTATGCGAGGAATAGGTTTGTCAAGAGAAAAGGTTATTGAAAAGGCAGGAGAGCTTGCTAATGAAAAGGGATTAAATGCAGTTACAATAACCAGTCTGGCAAATTATCTGGGAATAAAGAAACCCTCATTATATAATCATATAAAGGATCAGGACGATATTTTTCAGGGGCTTATGATATATGGCTGGGAGAAGATTTCTAATGAGATATGTGCGAGTGTAACAGATTCTGATCCCAAGTTGGCAATAAATGAACTCTCACACAGGATTTACGATTATGCAATCCAAAATCCGGGAGTCTTCGAGGCAATGCTATGGTACAATTCATACAAAAATGAACAGTTAACTATTGCAACCCGGGGCTTATATAAATTTTTCTTTGAACAGACAAATAAGCTTGGAGTAGAGAAAGAAGTAGCAAATCATTTACTTCGTACTTACAGAAGTCTGGTGGAGGGATTTATTTTATTGGTAATTCATGATTCCTTTGGAAATCCTGTATCGATTGAAGAGAGCTTTCAGATATCAATTGATTTATTTTTAAGCGGATTGGATAAATATGTAAATAATATAGGATAAAAATTTCGAAATTATCTGCAATACTGCTTGAAAAGATAGACTATATTGACATTAATTACCAAAAGTTATACAATTTAAGATATAGAGACTGATAATTTTTATGGTTGAAATAGGAGGGACAGGGAAAATATGGTCGAATATGTAAATGGCAGTATCAGTTTGGAAAAACTGGAGATAAAAGACATTATTGATATCGATGTTTTACAGGATTTTTTAGATAATTTTGCATTAGGAATGAATTGTGCAGCTGTGTCAGTTGACAGGGATGGCAAGGAAGTTACCAGACCAAGCTATTATCGTGATTTTTGTCAGGATCACATACATAAGTCAAGAATCGGTGATGAGAGATGTGCCGAGTGTCATAATCAAATGGGTGAAGAAGCTGCAAGAAGTGGAAAACCTTATATTGGACACTGTCATGCAGGCTTGATTGATTTTGCAGCTCCAATCATGGTCAATGGTTATCATATAGGCACAGTGCTTGGAGGACAGATATTAAATAAAGAACCCAATCTGGATCAGATGAAACATCTTGCAATGGATTTAAACCTGGACTCAGAAGATCTGGCGTCGGCAGCCCAGAAGATAGATATTGTACATGACAGTAATATCAAGGCCGCGGCAGAGGTATTGTATGTTGTAGTAAATGAAATGGCACAAAGTGGCTACAGCAGGCTGGAGATCAAATATTTATCTAATACGTTAGCAGATAATTTTATTCAGATTTCGCAGGTAGTTGAATCTTTGGCAAATTCTGCTACAGATATTACGGACAGTCAGCATGATCTTGAAAAAGAGATTCAGGGTGTGAGCGAGTTAACGGAAGAGATTGGAAAAATAATGGATTCCATTACACAGATTGCAAGAAAGATTAAGATCATTGGTCTGAATGCATCAATAGAGGCAGCAAGACTTGGCGAGATAGGACGTGGATTTTCGGTGGTTGCAAGTGAGATTCAGCACTTATCCGAAAATACTTCAACTACAACTGCCCAGGTAACTGTTTTGAACAACGATATAGAAGAGAAGCTTAAAACTACAATTGATAACTCCCATAAGACTTTGGAAGTAACAGAAGATCAGTCTGCTGCTATGGAGGAATTATATGCAACTGTACATAATTCTGTGGAATTAGCAGAGAGTATAAGAAAATTGTTTACAGTATAGTAGTAAAAATATTCATAACGATTCACAACCACCATTGGTCGGGGTGTTTTCAGAATGAAAAACCGAGTTTTTAAAATACAAAAAAGGTAATATATTGTTAAAAATTACAATATATTACCTTTTTTGTGTACTATAAAAGGCATTTCTTCTACAGTCGGAGAAATTTCAGGTATAATATATAAGTGGGAACAGTTTCAATAACGTTTAGTTAAGCTTAAAATATACCAAAATTATATATTAGAAATAGGGACGGGGCTTGCTGTATCGTGTTTCCCAACGATACAGAAGCCCCGTCCCTATTGCGACCTATTGCGAAAACACTTATATATTGTCCATCCATATCTTTTTTCTAAATATTACAAGTGATATTATCAGTCTTATAAGCTCTTCCTGAGACAGGATAAAGTAAACATACGTTATAGGAAGCTTTAGTACAAATGCAGATAACAGACCTAGAGGAACACCAAATATCCATGTGCCAATAATATCAATCCACATTACATATTTCGTCTTTCCACCACTTCTGATTATTCCACCGCCAATAATCATATTTTGCACCTTTATTGGAGAAACTATTGCAAAAACAATAAGTAACCGGTAGCACAGTGTTTGTACAGAGGTATCGACATTGTAAATCAGTACATAATATTTTCCAAAGACAACCAACAGTACTGATAAAATGATTGAACCTGCAAGACCATATTTTATAAGCTTTTTGGAATCAGAATATGCTGTGTCATATTCATTGTTGCCAAGAGCCTTTCCTATCATTATGCCGGCAGCCTGTGACAGACCACTTAATGCTCCTATCATTAGTCCCTGAATTGGACCTGTCATTGTCATCGCAGCACAGGCGTCTGTACCGATATTTCCATAAATTGCAGCATAGACATTTTCTCCAAATATCCACATAAATTCACAGGCAAGAATAGGCGCAAATATTCCAAAATACTGTTTCCATTCCTTTTTGTCAAGAAGGATATCAGGCTTAAGCTTAAGCTTGGTCTTACTTACTATGTATATCATAAAGCCTAAGGTTAAAAGACATGCTGCTATCTGTGAAGCAACACTTGCAATAGCTGCACCTTCCACTCCAAGCTTTGGAAAACCAAATTTTCCAAATATCAGAAGATAATTTAATGCTGTGTTAACCAGTACTGACACAAAGCTTGCTACCAGTGGAAATACAGCTGCTTCCAGACATCTTAGAAGCACAGCCGCCATGGTAGATACAGCCATTGGTATAAAGGACAGGGAATATATTCTTAAATATTTTTCTGCCAGTATACTTGTAGCGGTATCTTTTGTGTAAACAGACATTATCGCAGGTGTAAAAATAAGGCATACAGCCATGAAAACAGTAGCGATTATGGCTGCAAACATTAAGTTTACATAGAAGCCCTTATTGATATTCTTTTCGTTTTTCTGTCCTATATACTGTGCAATCATGATGCCTGCAACAGCAGCTACGGCACCAAGGACTACACTGTATACAGACGCAAATTTGCCGCCAAGACCGATACCGGCAATACTCTCACTTCCCATCTGCCCTATCATTACCTGGTCAATTACGCTGAAGGAAGACTGTAATAGAGACTGTAATGTAACCGGAAGTGCAATACTGATTAGACTTTTTTGAAAATCTTTCATACAATTGTTCATCCTTTCCAGTATAAAACTTTAAATTAACGAAAATTTCGTAAATTTTCGTTTTAATATATGTCATTATATTAGTGTAAAAATTATATTTTTGCAATAGAAAAATTAAAGAAAATATAAAAAATTTTAAAAGGTATTAAAAATTGATGCAATTATCAAATTATTAAAGTATAGTCCATAAATAGAATAATAAATATCAATAAATATTAAAATATTTTAATATTTATTATTGATAAATGCTTTTTAATGCGATATGATTGTATTTGGAGGTGGTTATCAAATGACGGCACAGGAAGTATTAAGAACTCTTCAGATTACACGACCTACTCTTACCAAATATGTAAAAAATGGTGTGA
>JAFPAQ010000242.1 GCA_017424235.1 Lachnospiraceae bacterium
AGACAAGATAGATATAATATCGATACGGTTTATTTTTTGCCACAGTCTAGTGTATCAGAAGATCAAAAGGTAGAAGATTCGCTTATGCTGATTGGAGACTCCTTTAGTGAGTTTCTAAACAGACAAGCATTATATTATTTTAATGGTGGTGTAAATCATGTTATGATTATGAATCATAATTATGATTTTTATCAGGCAACAAAAGATAATCTTCAGGATAAGAAAGTGAATTTGGTAGTATGGGAATGTACAGAACGGTATATAGACAGATTAAAATAGGAGCTTGGATAAAATATATTGCTTTTTTTATTATGATTTGTCTTGGTATGTCATGTGAGATTCATGCGGAACCGGTACAGCAGGAGATTCTTCTAGAGCAGTTGTCAGAAGCTTTATCAAAAGGAAATATTTATGAAGTGATTCCGGATGGAAGTGGTGATTTTACAACCATTCAAGCAGGAGTGGAAGCGGTAGAGTCAGAGGATACTCTTTTGATTTATCCTGGAGTTTATAATGAAGCAGTAGAAATATATAATAAAACAGTGTATTTAATAGGGACAGATCGGGATAACTGTGTATTGCAGTATGAATCTACGGATTATCATAAAGTGCCACTTACTTTTGGTGCAGGAATGGTAGCAAATATGACCATATATGGTTATCATACAGGAGAAGAGAAAAAAATAGATAATCTCTATGTAACAAATGATGCATATAACAATGGAACGATAGAAAGTATTCAGATGTGGCAAATGCTATTTCCAGGCTATGCAGTACATATTGACCAAAATTATTCATATGCAAGAGATATTTGCATGAAAAATTGCAAAATTATCTCAAATAATAATCAGTGTGTTGGAATTGGGAGTCGTGGAAAGAATAAAATAACATTTGAAGATTGCGAATTGATTTCAAATGGCTCTGGTGGATGTCTTTATTTTCATAATACACAAAATCAAGAAATGAGTGGAGATGCTTTTCTGACATTACGTGACTGTTCTTTGCGAAATTATAAGTGTCCGTATGTTATGTCTATGCATTCTATGGGAGATCAAAATCCGGTTTATCTGACCTTTCAAAATGTAAAAGTAACAACAGTAGCTTATGAAAGAAAGGGTGCTTATAACGACACAAATATGAATGTCGGTGTTGATGCGGATGGAAAAGTAATGCTGGGTGAACAGGTTACGCTATTTGATGAAAAGAAAAGTTTTGATTTTATTGCTTTTGTACGTCAAAAGGTATCACATGAAGAAGAAGCGCCAGAGCTTCCGGAAGGAATTACATATTTGGAGATGGTAGAAACAAATCCAGAGTATATCAAAAAGGAAACTTTATTGGAAGTAAAAGCAAGAAAGCGTCATATCTATGATATATATAATAGCAGTAAGCTTGTTGGAGATGGGTGGTGTGGTTTAGAATATATGTATCTTACCCCCGAAAGTTATGGAAATACGTTTTCAGAGATGAACTTTCCTGTAATATCGCTGGAAGAAGAAACGGTAGAAATGCCGATGATGTGATAAGAATAATGGTATTTATTCAGGACAAGCTCAAGAATTTGCGGCTGAGGTCGTAAGAACATGATTTAGAAGAGAAAAATGCGTGATTGTTAGTTGTGACAATCACGCATTTTTTTCTTTCCAGGAAAGACCTTATCACACTAAAGTATGGAAGTATGTCGCATGAATGCGACGCAAAAATGTGCTGTTACGTAGTGGGAGTCAGGGAATGGCGTGCACTTTTTTACGAAGCAGGCGCCTTACTTCCTGATAGTAATGAGAATTACTAATGCTAAGAGTTTCTCCGGTTATAAGCAAAATTCCTTTTCTGTCATACGAAAGAATGTATTTTTCATTCACTAGATAAGACTGATGTACACGTATAAAACGACAGTTTTTAACGCTAAGATTATTTTCCACTTCACTTAATCTTCCGTAGAAGGAGTCACTACCATCTTTGGTAACAAGACGGATACAGCGACCTTCTGACACAAAGTATAAGATGTGATTAAGAGGTGTAGAATGATAGGATGGCCTATGATAATAAGAAAAGGTATTCCTATCGGAGCTTATGTAATCGTACGCTTTGCATACGCA
>JAFPAQ010000243.1 GCA_017424235.1 Lachnospiraceae bacterium
ATGGGCTCAAGTACATCGACTCCACAATGAAGCATTAGAACACTTTGTAATTCCAGAAGAGTAAAATATCGTTTCGAAAAAAGGTGTCAGAATCTGACACCTTTTTTATTGTTTTACTTGACATAACGTGCACGATATGATAATATATAATTGTAAGGAGGGAAATGCTCATGATTAAAAAAATCAAAAGAGCTATTAAAACAATAAAAGAGCTCCAAAAGCTGGTGGCACAGCTAGAGAAGCTCGCGATACGAATAGTATCAATTATTGGTTGGATTGATATATTAGCACATATAATAATCCATTTATTTAATTAGCACAAAAGAGCAAGAGCGAAAGCGAAAGCTCTTCGCTCCTTACAAAAAAATCATAGCACAAAAAGAGGTAAAAAACAATGAGAGAAATGAAAGAATTATTAACTAACATTTTTAAATTAACTTATCATATATTATTTATTATTGGACTTATAGCAGTTTTAGCATATTTAGTTAAAGATATTGGAGGTATATTATGCCAATAGGAAATCCCACACAGCAAAGTAAAGCAACCAGAAAGTATGAAGAGAAAACAGGATGGATAAGTAAATCCTATAAACTCAAAAAAGAAATTGTAGAAGAGTTTGCAAAAGCCTGTGAAAAGAATGGTGAAGGACAGGCAACAGCACTTACCAGAATGATGAGGAACTATATAGAAGTAACAAATGATACAAAATGATATAAAATGATACACTTTGATACAAAATGATATAAAATGATACACCATGATACACTCAAATGTGTTAATATGATATTGTGTAAAGAGGTCAAGAGAACCAGAGGTAAGAAATCTGGTTCTCTTTTTTTATATCGCTTTGCTTAAGGTTAAAAGGTGTCAGAATCTGACACCTGATTGTGTAACAGGGGGATTCTTATATTAGCAATAAGGCAGCAGGATCAATCAAATAATAAAGAGTGTAGCAAAGGACCTGAAAGACAGGGCTTAGGATACCGATTATTTTCGCCAAAAGGCAGCAGGGGGAAGAATGTTAAAGTCATGTAAATATTGTATGAGAGTGCATGATACCAGGTATGACTGTGGTATGAAGCCAGTCAGGAAGAATAGAAGAACAGACCAGGATAGTTTTAGGAATACTATTGCCTGGCAAAAAAAGAGAGATGAGATTAAGGAGCGCGATAACTACCTTTGTCAGATTTGTATACGTAACAGATATAACACAGTACGCATCTTTAATTATTCCGATCTGAGCGTACATCATGCTACGAAACTGAATGATGATTATGATAAGAGGCTTGATGATGACAACCTTATTACTCTTTGCGAACGTCATCATAAGCTTGCTGATGACGGAATAATTCCACGTGAAGAGATACTTGAGATAATACAGGAACAAATACATCCCCCCGGGGGTATTGAAAATATATGAAAACCTTTTTGTCACACCTACAGCGCCCATTGATACATAAAAAATTCCCAAAATGAAGAAAAAAAGAAATTTAGGAAGGAGGAACACCTATGGGAAGACCAAGTAAACCATTTAAAGTAATTCAGACAGAAGGCAGGTCACACCGTACAAAAGCTGAATTAGAGCATCGTCGCAAAGAAGAAGAAGCTCTTGCATCCGGAATACCACTTCGAGAGAGAAATGAAGTAAAAAACAATGAATATGCTCATAAAGAATTTGTGAAAGTCAATAAATTTCTAAAAAAAATCGGCAAAAATGACGCACTTTTTGAAAACGTCATAAACAGATATTGTTTGCTGCTTGCCGAATGTATTGAGTTTGAAGAAATGAGAGAAAAATTCTATGACAGGTTCAAACAGTTCGAAGCATTAGAGCAAAGCATACTAATGAATGAAGAAATGACCAGAGCAGAATTTTATAAAACTATTCATGGATTTGAAAGTCAGATTATGAGTCTGGACAAGCAGGTTATGGCAAAGCGCAAGATGCTTTTGGACATTGAAAAAGAAAATATAATGACAATCAATACTGTAATGAGAAGCATTCCCAAGAAAGAAGCTGCTCCTTCTGAGGATGAAGATATTAGAAGTATATTAGGGAGCAACTAATGAATGATAAATGAAAGTATTGCCTATATGTATGCTAAATGGGCAGCAGAAGAGGAATTCTATATTGGCAAATGGGTAAGACTTCAGTGCCAGGAATGGATTGATATAGCTGATGGAAAGTCAGAAGAAGCTTATGTATGTGAAAAAACATACGAAAAAATGTGCAAGTTACTTAAGTTACTTGTTCATCCGGACTTACAGTGTTCGATTTATGAAGGTCTTGAACCGTATGCCTGGCTATTGATAACCGCGATATTCTGTACAAAAAAACGTGAGGATGATACACGATATTACGTCACAGGGCTTTTGGAGATTGGACGAAAGAACTTCAAGACCTTTAACTGTGGTGTAATATTCATTCTCCTGATGCTGATGGAACCACAGTTTTCAAGATTTTTCTCGGTAGCTCCTGATTTGCTCTTATCATCAGAGCTTAAGCAGGCCATCAGGAAAATTATCAAGTCCAGCCCTAAGATAAGTAAATATTTTAAGGTATTACGCTCTCAGATCAGATGCGAGCTGACAGAATCCGAATACACTCCACTGGCATATTCAAAGGATGGAATGGATGGTAAGCTTGCCAACGCTTTCCTTGCTG
>JAFPAQ010000244.1 GCA_017424235.1 Lachnospiraceae bacterium
AAAATTTATTCAAGGTGAATTATTTGCACCTTGATGGTTTGCGGTCACCATTTGTGACCACAAAAGAAGAATGAAATTCGCGGTAAAGATTTTTGACCGCAAAATAGATGGAGGAGTTATGGCAGAAGATAAAAAGAACGAGATTGAAATTGAGGTTATTGATGTCACAGAGGAATATCTTAAGGAAAGACTTTATGAGATAAGAGGCAAGAGAGTACTATTAGATGCTGATTTGGCTGAGATATACGGCTATGATACAAAGAGTTTCAACAGACAGGTCAAAAATAATATTGAAAAATTTGACGCTGATTTTATGTTTGAATTGACAGATGACGAACTAGAAGATTTGCGGTGCAAAAATTGCACCGCAAATCTTAGCTCAAAAAGTCGTTACAATCCACACGTATTCACTGAGCAAGGATTATATATGTTGATGACCGTGTTAAAGGGGCCGCTTGCAGTAAAACAAAGCAAAGCTTTAATCCGTACATTCAAAAAAATGAAAGATTACATATTAGAAAACCGAGACCTAATTGGCCAACGTGAAGTACTTCAGCTAAGCATGGAAACAGCTAATAACAAAATAGCTATCAGCAAAATCAATCATGATATGAGTTCTCTTGAAAAGCAGATTTCGGATGTTGCGGAGGGACTTAAGGATGTAGTTACAAAATCTGAACTTGCTGACATGATGAACAGTTTTGTATCAGAAGATAATGATAAGTGGCTTATGTTTAATGCTAAATTTAGCAGTGCAGATGAAGTATTTGAGTCGATTTATAGAAAAGCCAAGTCAACAATCTATGTTGTTGATAACTATATTGGTCTCAGAACGTTGGTACATCTTAAAAATACTCCGTCGGGGGTTCAGAGCATAGTATTTAGTGATAATGTTGGTGCTAATAAACTTCACAGCATAGAATTTTCTGATTTCTGTAAAGAATATCCAACTGTGCAGATAAAAATGCAAAAGACCGGTGGAATATTTCATGACAGATTTATTGTAATAGATTACGGAACTGCTGATGAAAGAGTTTTCATTTGTGGCGCCTCGTCCAAAGATGCAGGAGCAAAAATAACAGCAATTGTGGAAGACTATGGAACAGCAAAATATAAACCAATGATTGCTTCATTACTTAAGAATCCACCTTTAGTATTACCAAAGTAGGAGTGTGAAAATATTGAATAAGAAAACAAAATGTTACATATATACCCGTGTATCCACTGCTATTCAAGTAGATGGCTACAGCTTGGATGCACAGAAAGACAAAATCAGAAAATATGCAGAATTTCAGGAAATGGAAATTGTTGGTGAGTATTCTGATGAAGGTCATTCCGGAAAGAATATAAAAGGTCGTCCGGAATTTATGAAAATGTTAAATGATATTGAAGATGGCAAGGACGATATTTCTTTCGTTCTTGTTTTCAAGTTATCCCGATTTGGAAGAAATGCATCGGATGTTTTAAGTGCGCTACAGCTTATGCAGGATTACGGCGTTAATCTGATTTGTGTTGAGGATGGGATTGACAGTTCAAAGGAAGCGGGTAAGCTGCTGATTTCTATTATTGCGGCTGTTGCTGAAATGGAGCGTGATACGATTCGAGTTCAAACCATGGCGGGGCGTGAGCAGAAAGCAAAAGAGGGAGGATGGAATGGAGGCTTTGCTCCTTACGGATACAGATTGGAGGATAATCATCTGTATATAGCGGAAGATGAGGTTGATATTATTCAGATGATTTATGACAGATATATTCATACAAATGATGGCATCAATGGTGTTGCCAATTATTTGAATAATCATGGATATACAAAGAAACTGCGTCAGAATGGAACAATCCCAGGGTTTTCAGCAAGCTTTGTTAAAGCTGTTTTAGATAATCCGGTTTACGCCGGAAAAATAGCTTATGGAAGACGTAGAACCGAGAAAATTAACGGAACAAGAAATGAAATGCATGTGGTAGAGCAGACAGAGTACCCGGTTTATAAAGGTAAGCATGAGGCTATCATCTCAGAGGAAGACTGGAATCTTGCTCAGGAAAAGAGAAAGTTGAACAGCTTTAAGCGTGAAAAGATACATGATCCGAATCATGCACATATCCTATCTGGCATAATTAAGTGTCCTTGCTGCGGTAAGGGAATGTATGGAAATATAGCCAAGGCACATAAGAAGGATAATAAAACAAGGTATTACTATTATTGTAAAAATACTGTTAATGCCACAGGCCATAAATGTACCTTTAGACTTAATATTGAGCAGTCTCAGATAAATGATGTGCTGGCAAGGATTATTTCCGGTATGACAAAAGAGGGTAAGCTTAAAGAAGCTATACAGGCTAAAATTGGAAGTGTAGCAGATACATCTGATATGGAAAAAGAGCTATCTGTGAATCTTACAAATCTTAATCAGGCAGAGACCATTAAAACAAGGCTTGAAAAACAGATGGATACCTTGGATGTTACAGATCCTCATTATGAAAGAAAAATAAATGATTTACAGAAGCGTTTAGACGCCCAATATGATATAATCGAGGAGGCTGAAAACGCTGTAGAAGAAATACGTTCTCAGATACGTGATTTGCGTAGAGATCAGATTTCAAGCGAGAGTATTTATGAATTTCTTTTACACTTTGATGAATTATATTCTATGGCATCAGAGGTAGAGAGAAAGCAATTTATGCAGACGTTCATCGACCGCATAGATATCTTTCCGGAAAGACGTGAGGACGGTAATTGGATTAAGAATATATCCTTTAAGTTTTATGTTCCGGTTATGAAAGAGGGCAAAGCGCCGGCGAATATCAAGGGTATTACCCTTGATAAAGAAGACAATACAGGTGATTTAGTGCCCTTGGAAAAGTTGATGACACTTGAGACGGTATGCCTTTTGTCCAAACTCCATGAAGCAAAGCATCATGTGAGTGTGAAACTGGATATGGATGAGATGGATTTGACTAGCGCTGAAAGTAAGGCTACATATGAGGAAATTAAGAAGTATGTGGCAGAGCATAATGATGGGATGAAGGTATCTAATCTATATATTGCACAGGTGAAGAGAAAGTGTGGTTTGGAACTGGCTGAGAATTTTAATCTGCCTAAGTCGGAGGATTCCAGACAGCCACAGTGTCCGAAGGAAAAAGAGGATGCGATTATGGAAGCGCTGAAAGCGTTTCAGATGGTTTGAGAATATTAGTTTAGATCCAAGGAGTAGATATATGGCATCAAGTATTATTCATTATGCAATTACATGTGAATTAATTAAGCGGAGACAATTTAATAATCCGGATAGACTTAAGCTGGGTTCTATCCTTGTAGATTCTGGATATAACGGAAACAGTCATATGAAGATATCGGTTGCAGGAGGGCATAAGAATACTTATGATCTTGACGGCTACAAGAGCATTTATGGCGAATTGATGAAGCAAGATGATTTATATTTAGGATATTACCTTCATTTGATTCAGGACATCTTATATAGACATTTGGTATATGATAAATATCATTGGAATCCGTTGATACCTGGAAACGTAGAGAAGCTTCATAGGGATTATGCTATAGGTAATTTCTATGTTGTCCAGAAATATAATCTAAAAAATGAGGTTACAATACCGGCTGACTTTGATAAAGAACCTATAAATCAAGTATGCTCATTTGATCTTGAGGGCTTGGTGCAAAATATGAATTCGTATTTTGAACCAATCGAAGAGGATGATATATTTTTCTTCACAAAAGAAATGGCAGATGAATATATAGCAGAGGCTGTGGGATATTGTATTCAGGAGTTGGATAACCTTGAATGTCAAAATGCGGGCACAGATGGTTACTTATCAGCTTGGAATAGAATGCCAAAATCTATTCTTGAAAGTACTATGAATACCAGAGAGCTTGGTATGTACAGAATTCAGGGAACAAAGAATTATACATTAAGCAATCGGATATATAGAAGTGATAGGTGTGAATCATTAAGTGCATCAGACAAAAAACTTCTGCTCGATAGAGACATAACTACAATCATTGATTTACGAAGTGAACAGGAGGCTGAAACAAAGCCCTCTGCTTTTTCATCAGACAGTGATTTTATAGTTTTTCATTATCCTATCGTAGAGGGAATGCTACCTCCAAACAGTCTTGAAGCTGTTCCGGTATCGTATATGGAGATAGCTCATGCAGATTGTGTAAAAGAAGTGTTTAAGACCATTGCGGACGCAAACGGAGGAGTTTTGTTTCATTGTACTGCGGGTAAAGATCGTACAGGTGTAGTTAGTGCAATACTTTTGGCACTTGTTGGGGTGTCTGACGAAGATACTGTATATGATTATGCAATTAGCAGAGAATTCAATAAACAAAGGCTTGAGGCGTACTTGAAGGAACATCCTGAAATTGATAAGGATATTGTTTTGGCAAACGAAAAATCGATGTATGGATTTCTTAGGATGTTAAGAGAAAAGCATAATTCGGTAGATCAGTATTTAAGGGATATAGGTATCTCTGAGTATGAAATACAAGAACTAAAAAGCAAACTGATATAAAAATTGATTGACAAGCGTTACAAACAAGAGTAATCTTAACACAATAATTTTTGAAAGGAGTTTTCTCATGAATAGATTTGCAGTCGGATATTCATATACTGAAATTTATGCTATGCACATTATGAACGTGTATGGTCTTAATTGCGTATGTAAATATTCGAATTGCTAAGATGAGAAAATGGTTCAATAATTAGATTATAGTATATGCTGACCACTTATCTTTGCAGGTAGGTGGTCTTTTTTTATCCGGATAATGAAGAAAAATATTTTGAGAGAAGGAGTGAACGCTATTATGTTACAAAGCGATTTTTTTGACAACGAGACAGAGGCACTAATTGATTTAAATGTCATTTATGGAGCCGGAAAGCGTATTACAGACAAATGTTTGATTATCTTTTCTAAAGAGATACATACATATTTATTAGAACATTATGAGTGTGAAATTATAGGCGAAATTGGCGCATGTAATGGAAACATTCCAATCTATTGTCTGGAATATAAGGGAGAAAAAATAGCTTTTTATCTGACTGGAATAGGTTCTGCTGTTGCATCCTCTATGTGTTATGAAAGCCATCACGTGATTGGAGCAACAAAGTATATTATGTTTGGCTCATGCGGTAGCCTCGAAAAAGAAGCGACGAAAGGCAAATTCATTATCCCAACTGAAAGTTATAGAGGAGAGGGAGCATCCCATTATTACGCACCATCTTCTGACTACATTACTATTAAAAATTGTGATGTGTTGGCAGAGGTATTTGAAAAAATAAAAGCTCCGTATGTTAAAGGCCGTGTATGGACAACTGATTCTATGCTCCGTGAAACGAAGGGACTAGTGGCAAAAAGAAAAGGTGAAGGGTGCATAGCAGTAGAAATGGAGCTTGCAGGTGTTCAGGCAATATGTGATTTTTACGGGTTAGAACTTTATGATTTTCTGGAAGCAGGAGATGTATTGGGAGACAGCGGATATGAGTTTGAAGGACTACATAATGCTAACCATAATGTTGGGAAAGCATTGATAGCTCTAGAGGCTGCAACATATTTGTAGATTAATTATTGTTTTGTACGGAGGAAGTGATAAAAATGAATCTTATAGTACTTATAGGAAGTGGTGCGGTTGGTAAGATGACCGTGGGCCAGGAATTGATGAAAATAACAGATTATAGACTCTTTCATAATCATCATATGATAGAGCCAGTAATCGAGATCTTTGGTAAATTTGATGGAGCAGTGGTAGGCAAGCTTCGGGAAGATATCTTTGATGCCTTTCTAAAAACTGATTATAGTGGATTAATATTTACTTATATGTGGGCCTTTGATATGCAGTCAGATTGGGATTATATAAAGTCGGTTACAGATAAATTCGAGGCTACCGGTGGAAATGTATATTATGTGGAGCTTGTTGCGGACAGGGCAGTTAGAATAGAACGAAACAAAACGGAAAACCGCTTAAAGAACAAGGCTTCTAAGCGGGATATTGTGGTATCAGAAGATCGTATGCTTCGTGAGGAGACAAAATATCGACTTGTAAGTAATGATGGTGAGATTCCTTTCGAAAATTATATGAAGATTGATAATACGAATCTTGAGCCTTCAGAGGTTGCTCTTATGATAAAGGAGAGATTCAACTTACAGGGAATTGGTGTAACTGAACTGATGAACAGGGTGAAGCTTGAAGAAGTCCGAGAAGATGAAATAGAGCAGCTGTATGATATGCAGATTCAGAGCTTTATGCCACTGTATGAAAAATATCACGATGATATGTCACCGGCAATTGAACCGATAGAAAGAGTGAAGGCAAGAGCGATGCAGGAGAATAGAAAATACTATTTTATAGTTAAGGATGGAGCAAGAGTCGGTGCCATCAATGTGGGGAAAAAGTTGTCGGACCCTGAAGAAGATTGTTTATATATCAGCCCTCTTTTTATTCTGCCTAAATACCAGAATCAGGGAATTGGGTATGTGGCAATTCAAAAGGTTTTTTACTTGTATCCGGATGCTAAGGTGTGGAAGCTTGATACAATTTTGCAGGAACCGGGTAACTGTCATTTATATGAAAAATGCGGCTTTGTACGAGTCGGTGAAGAGCATATTATAAATGATAAGATGACATTGATAGATTATGAGAAAAGATAAAATTACGGAGGTATGAAAGGTGAGACTGAGACCATATAAGAGCTGTGATGCTAAAAAGATTATCAGCTGGATAAGGGATGAAGAGGTCTTTCATAAGTGGGGCGGAGATCATTTTGGAGAATATCCTATTAGTGCGGAGATTGTTGATAACAAATATTTGAACGATAACGGCGATTGCAACGAGGAAGACAACTTCTATCCTTGGAGTGCATTTACTGATGAGGATGGTGTTATCGGGCATTTTATCATGAGATATATTCATGCGTCCTTTTCCTTCATATCGGGGTAGAGCGACCAAAGCTCCTCGAGAACGGTGTTGCGGTCTCGAGTCCTTGGTTTTCCTGATCGTAGTAGCCTATCTGGAGGTTGTGACCGTAGTCGATGACTCCGCCCGTGCAGTCAAGATCGCCGAGCAGAAGCTTGATCAGAGTCGATTTGCCGCAACCGTTAGGTCCAACGATGAAGACCTTTTCACCGCGCTTGACCTGGAAATTCAGCTCGCGGAGAAGTGTTTTGGATGCGGAAGGGTATGCAAACGAGAGTCCGCGGACATTCAGCACGTCATTTCCGCTCTGCAGACCGCGAGA
>JAFPAQ010000245.1 GCA_017424235.1 Lachnospiraceae bacterium
AAACATCAACAAAATAATTGTCACCTTCATCTAGATTTTCTCTATGATAAGTAAAAAGGAATTCACCTTCTGAAAATGAAACATCTAAACCAGTTTCTTCTTTGATTTCTCTAATAACAGCATCTTTTGAATCCTCTCCAGCCATTACAGCACCACCAGATACTTCCCACCAACCAGCAGCCCATGCCTTAGATGAATCTCTTTGTGTAATTAAAAATTTGCCTTCTTTTGTAGCTATTACTCCAAGAACTGTTAAATGATATTCGCCCTTTTTTAGACAACAATCATTTCTTTTCATGATTCTTCCAGTTCTTTTATTTTTGCTGTCATACATGTCCCATAATTCAATATTACTCATAAAAACACCTTCCTATTGTCATATAAATTTATATATAATTTATGAATTATATTTTTGTATTATATCATATAAATTTGTATTTTGTATACAAATAATGTAAGTGCTAAATAAAAAGGTGGATTTTCTCATAATGATGTTTCTGTCATAATTATAAATAACTCAAGCATTTCACTATGAGAGGTTTCGAGAACACAAGCATTTTACTGCGAGTAGGTAATTGCGAAACTCGCTAAGCTCGTTCGCAATCTTGAACCAAAACAAGGAAGAATTCGTGCCTAGCACGAATTCTAAGATGAAAAGTGGATATCCGCCAATTTTAGGCGCACTTTAATAAAGCTTAGCCTTTATTATGTTGGTAAGTCCTATGCTATGAGAGGCTTTAAGCTTCGAATGTATTCATGATGGTTGATTTTGTCTGCAAGTACAACAGTAATAAGCTGAGTGATACCGGCAAGAATCAGATCAGCATGAAGCGTCTTTTCATTTTGAGTCCGGCGTCCAGCAAGACAAAGATTATCCTTGATATGATTGATGTCTCTTTCAACAACAGTCCTGATTTTATAGGTGTTATTCCATTCTTCGGTTCCGCGAATTGTTCCGGGATAAGCACGAAGGTCTTTCTCAGGATAAATGTAGACCATACGTCCGCATTTAGATGAAGTACAAGGGCTTTCACAAAAACATTGGCGATGGGCTTTTTTAGTCGTCTTGTCGTAGACCCATTTCATTTTTGGACAGACGAACTTGAAAGTGGGAATACCGCTTCGTAAGTTTGATTTACTGCTCTCGGGTTTCATAGGGAGTGACGGATCATGGGGACAACATGGAATACCATTTTCATTAATGGAATAATCCCGGTTTTCAAGCCCGGATCTTGTATTCAGTGGAATATAAGCTTTCGAGAAATGTTTATCCTTACCAAAGGTGTCACCGGTAAGGAGGCTTTTATAAAGCTCAACAGTATCAAAAGCTGCATCTCCGAGAAAGATTTTCGGATTAATTAGCGGATGTTTGGAAAAGAAGTCTTTCAGTGTCGGAATCAAAAGTTTTGAATCATGAACACATTTATCTTCGTCCGGAGAATCGGATTTCTTTTCGACAATGATATCTGGATGAGACGCCATAAAGTCTTTGTTATAAAAAGAGATGTGGCGGATGATGCCCAGCCCGTTGGTGACAATACCGAACTTGAAGACATAGCAAAAATGCCCGTTGATATAAAGCTGCTTGATCTCAGGATTAGCAGAAGCATGTGTTGGCATGGAGCCATAGGCAGCCTTGTAGGGATCATAAGATTTATCAAAGCCCTGAGCTTTTGCATATGCTTTAAGCTGTTTAATGATTCTGTTAGCGTACTTCGGATTGTTCTCGGTAACAAATGCTTCAATGCCCGAAGAATCAAAGATGGTCATGTCGGCCTTAGCAGAATCAATAGCCTTGCAGATGGGTTCGGTAACATCAACAAGGTTATCGAATACGAGCTGCAAGTCATCTAAAAAGTCCTGTTTGAAACGGGTGATTTTGGAAGCATCCGGGACTTTGGTAAAACCACAGAACTCACGAAGTGGTTTCGAGTAAGCGAGAAAAGTCAGGAGAAGCTGATCTGTAGGGATAGAGAAAATACGCTGAATAATCAACGCCCAAAGAAAAGCTTGCAAAGGGTATTTACGGGTTCTGCCCGTTGAAGCATAGAAATGATTTCTGAAAGAAATCGGAATAATTTCATCAATGTTGATATGAGTTTCTAATAGAGAAAGAAACGCAGGTTTGTCATTTTCAAATTTTTCCTGGCAATCTGAAAAAATATCTGCCAAAGAAAGCTGTTTATGTGGTATCATAGATATCAGAATAACTCCTTTCTTGGATGGTGGATTTTAGTTTTTGGTCAACTCTATTATACCATATCCAGTGAGGAGTTATTTGTTTTTAGGTAACAAAAAATGCCGTATTTATGCGGTTCATGGCGTTTCGCAAACGCCTAATAAGTGATCTTAAAGAATTGTTTATAATTGATGGAGAAGATGAATGTGGTTCGAAATGCTCGCTTTTTCTTAAAGAAATATCAAGTTTATGGGAGGCTACAGCAATTCCTTTATGGATGAAACTAAATTCGGCAGATAAGTGTAGATTTGATAGAAAAGGGAAGCAATACATAGTAGATTCGCAAGATGGTAACTTTTACAATCATAATAACAATCAGTTATATTCGTACCATGCAACTATGAAAATTGTTCGTAATTGGAGTGGTCATCAAGGAATAAATGATATTAATATATGTGATATTGGTTTTTTGATGATTATTAATTTGCGCGGAATTTTTGAAATATCATCATTTTCAGAAAATAATTATAATAACTATCTTAACTATGAACGAAAGCTAATAGATGTATTTGGTTTGAAAAAATCATCGATTGATATTTCTAAAAATATAAATGAAAGCATAAATTATTTCTGCAATTTAAACGATAAGACCAAAGATAATAATGGTAATTCAAAAGATATATATGGTCGAATATCTGGGATTGGCCATTCAAATAGTAAAATAAGGCGAGATGTGAATATGGATGAAATATATATGCTATTTTTTCATGCAATTAGCAATGGTGTAATCTTGGATAAACAAATCAAATATTTGATTGATTCAATTTCTGAACGAACTTGGGATAATTGGAAAGACAGATATAATAATAGATTTAGTAAATACTATAAAATATAGAAAATGTAATATTATAAGTGCATAGATTATGCACTAAATTAAACATGTTTTTCTATTTACCCCCAAATATGTGTTTTGGTTGATAGTGATAATGAGGTGTGGAAAATTTCCACGCCTCAATTTATTTTAGGTGTGTGGATTTAGTAAATATGTTCTTTCTGTGTTCGGATGGGAAACTAGATTAGGTTCGGATGGTTTGGAACTTATTAATTCTGAAAGTGAAGTGGTTGGCAGATTAGAGTGTTTCTATGGATTTAGGACAGATATTGGAAATAGATTCCCTGCGAATCAACCATATATACAGAGATGGGTTGTAAAGAAAGAATTATTTCAAAATGCGCTTGATGAATCGAAATGTCCATATCAAGTGAAAATAGCAATAGGATCTTTAGTTACTGGAGCTGAGGAATGAACTTAGAATAGCGGAAGAATTGGAATGCATTGATTATCAGTAAAGGCGTGGAATTGCTCCACGCCTCTGTTTTACAAATTATTTAGATAAGGTTTCAGCTTTAAAACAAGTTCATGGACTTTAGTTCCAGGAGCAGAACTAGAAGGTAGTTTTCCTTTATTTATGATATCCAGCTTTTGTCCAGGTCACTCTTTTTAGGTGGTTTCAGACTCATTATTCGCACCTCCGTTGCTAATGTCCGTTGGCTGTCAAATATCCGCTCATGCAAGCATGGCAGCTACTTGACAGCTTATCGCTCAAAAACTCCTCCAAGCATGTTGGATAAATAAGGATCGGCACCGTAGCGCCCCTCAAGGTATTGCTTGTCATAAGCGGCAGTTCTTTTAATGCGGTCATTATCTTCTCCACGAATCTCATGAAGAGAATATATTTCACTTTCATGCTCCTTATTTTCTGCAGCAAACCATATTTCATCGCGACGGAATACAGTGTTTTTCAAAGTATACATATCATGAGAGGTGAACAATAACTGAGCACCATATTTATTGATATCCCTATTTTTGAATAGAGAGATTACATATTTAAGAAGCTTAGGATGGAGCTTGGCATCCAACTCGTCTACGATAATAAGTCTACCTTCACATAGTGCAAGTAGGATTACAGGGAGAGCTGCAATCAATTTCTTGGTACCATCGGATTCATCTGAAAAAGAAAGCTCATAATCTGAATCACCAATAGTTCTCTTCATATATAACTGATGAGCTTCTTCATCAAATCGATAATCCTTAATATCTATATCCATATCATTTAAGGCCTTAATAAACTGTTCCTTATGTGTGGCATCTCCACTTAGCATAATCTGACGCTCTATAACAGGATTAGCATAACTTCGTATAATACAGTTTTCGAACCAATTCATAACTTCGTTAATGGTATCAATATCATAATTAATCGCTAAGAAAGAGAGATAAGGCATCTTAGGATTAACACTGGTATTGATATTTTTCTTATTGATACTATAACCCAGTTCAATCGAGTCAGATTCTCTTTCGAAGATCATGGCAGACTTCTTTCCTGTTATAGCTTTTCTATAAAGAGATTCAGAAGTAATTTCCTGATTTTTTACTGCAAAATAATAGCAATATTCATTCTTCTCAATCCGGAAGAAAAGTCTGAATTCCGTTGGTTCATTCTTTGATTTCTGGTCAAATAAGAATGGAACAGCATCAACTTTATGCTGAAGGATGATGTTCTGGCGATTTTTTCCTAATTCCTTTACTGGATTTACAATGGTAGAGATAACACATGAAAGAGCAAGTAAAAGATTAGTTTTTCCACCTCCATTAGGCCCGTATATAACACTTACAGGTAAGAGACTGGATGCATCTTCGTCTGTAATAAGTGTTTCTGTGAATTCAGGCAGAGTTGCAGCCTGAAAATCTAAGGTTGTTTCGCTTTTGTATGATTTAAAATTTTGAAATGAAAACTGACATAACATATTTTTTCGCTTCCTTCCTAAGAATATTATATGCAGATAATCTTAAAAATACAAGTTTTATATTGGATATAAGAAAGAAAATACCTGAAAACGCTACATAAAACAGGTGAAAGTTCCAGAATAGCGGGGAGGAGCGAATTCACCAGGAGCGAATTTGTTAAATCCCATTTGACCAAATCCTCCAAAAGTCAAAGAACAGGCAATGGAAACAATCCATAGAGCGTCATAGAATATACATGTAAACAAAACACCGGTGCTTTGTTACGAACTTCAAATACCAGGAGGAAGAAACGTGGCAAGAGCAAATTTTGTGAAACAGTATGCGGATGCAGATGCCGCCGGCAGAGTCGATATCATCTGCAAAAATTATCCTATCTTTTTAGGAATTGTAGACAGCAACACAGATGGCCTGATCTACGTTATCGAAAATGAAAAAGCTTTTAATAGAAAGTCAACAAATGGTGATCTCGGAGTAAGAGTTCAAAAGAGTAGGAGCACTGATACAACAGCAGATACGGCAATCAATAACGTTATGACTAGAGATGCGCTTATAGCTTGTGACTTTTCCGGTGGTGTTCTTGATGGAACAGATCGAGCAGAAGAGTTCAAGCAAGAAGCATTTACACTGCAGAAGATGAGAGCAGATTATGATTTGTTCAATAGTCAGTTGAAAATATTAAAACCGCAGGAGAGACAATTATTTGTTGGATTCATTTCCAGGGAAATGGATTATGGAATGATAGCTGATGAGATAGGATCGGGATTAGATTACGCAGTACTGAAAATTCATCGGGCAAAGATGAAGATAAAAGGAAAAATGATAGATTATTTAGAAGGAAATTTGTAGGAGGATATAGATATGCCAAAGGCTAGAGTTGAAGTACCACAGTTAGAAGAAAAGGTAAAAGCAGGTAAGAAGAAATTTGTAAGTTATGCAGAAGGAGCAGAATTGTATTCACTTGGATTACATACTTTCCAGGAGATAGCAAAAGATGCAGGAGCAGTGTATAAAGTGAAGCGTCGTGTGATTGTAAATACAGAAAAAGTGGATATCTTTCTCGAAAACTTTTGTGAATGTGGAATGTAAAAAATCCATCAAAATCCAATACAATCCATCAGTCAAAAACTTGCAATTGATGGACAAAAATGGTTTGCAGGAGAGGAATAGTGAGCACTATAATATATAGTGAACTGGCTGTTCCTCTTCGAAATACTGTTGAGAAGTCTCAATACGATGGTTGGATTATGATAAATCTTTGTGCTATTAGAATTCCTAATCCAGATGAGCTTCCAAATGAACTAGATAATAAAGTATCTCAAAAGAATATAGAGGTAGTGGATATAATACAGGATGTTTCCTGGTACACAGAGGTACAACAAAGTATGGGCATCCTAAGCATCCATTGTATGTTCCGTACGAACAAAAACTAAATTGGTTCCCAGTTCAAGATTATATCGGGAGCTTCGAATAAAACTAAATAAGAAATATGGGCATAGAGCATTTAAAACTGCAATTTAGTAGCGGTAGATGCTCTTTTTATAAAAAATCAGAAATAATACACACTTTTTATGCATTCCGTAGTAAAATAGTATTGACATAGTATGTGTTTGATGGAATAATAACTTGATAAATTTTGGGGATAATAATGTTTGAAGACTTAGGAAAGTTGATAATTGCCATTCAAAATAACTACGATAGAATATGCGACATTTGGAGTAACATAGCTTCAGCACAAATAAATTTGAAAAAGAAGCAGGTAATAGATGCACGAGAAAATGCCGAAATAATTGATAGTATATGGAAATATAGAGCTTTAGTAAATGATGAAATAATTAATATAATGTTTAATCTCAATATGATTGATTATGAAAAATCATCTGTTACGAGTAGGGTAAAGGCTCAAAACTCTATTGAGTTTAAACTTGATAATTATGTTACAAATCATGAGTACGGAAAGATTCCATTAAAAAAGTGCATGAATGATTTGCTTGGTATTCGAATAATAATTGATGACATTTTTACATATGATGATATAAAAGAATTCATGGATAAAAATTTTCCTACATACAAATGTATAGATTCATCTAAGCTTTCATATGTTGCAACTCACTTATATTTTGAAAATGGAAATACCTTCTTCCCATGGGAATTACAAATTTGGATGAAGAAGGATGAACGGAATAATTTTGCCTCTCACAAAGAGTATAAACAAGATTATACAAAATGGGAGAGAGAAAATAGAGGAGGTGTCGAAAATGATCAAACATTTTATGATTTTGAGTAGCTCATATTCATCTGGTACAAGAATAGCATTGCATTATATTATTGATGAACAGATGAATCCTGAAATGTTGACAGCTGAAGTAAAGACAATTAAAGAAGCATGTGGCGAAACAGTTTCAATTTCGACACATTATGTAGAGACTGATTCGGCTGATTGGGAATCAGTTATGGAAAAAGATGCTTTTTTTGAAGGTGTAGTGCGTGTTGATTCTTTGGTTGGATTTGTAAATTTAATATCAGAAGATAGGGTGTTGAAAGGAATTGATATTGCAAAATATATTCTTTCAACACGAGTTTGTACGCATTTGGAACTGGAAAAATTGGTGTATATGTGTTATGCAGATTATTTATGTGCTACACATAAGAAGCTATTTAAAGATAAAATATATGCGTTTAGGTATGGACCTGTGATTGAGTCTGTATATGAAGAATATAAAGGGATGAAAGATATTGAGGAAGGTGTGGCAGTTGATGAGCATATTATGGATGGTTATGCAAAAATGCCAGCAAGAAGTAGAATTTTGTTTGCTGAAGATGGGATTGAAAAGATTGCTCATATTGATGCTACTTTGAAGTGTTATATGGGATTATCTGCAGCTGAACTTGTGAATATTACTCATGTTGTAGGTGGACCGTGGGATTCAGTAGATAAAGATATGCCTTATGCAGAAATCTCAGATGATATTATTTTTGAAAAGCATATTAAAGAAGTTGAATGTATTAAATGATACGAATGGCTTGGAATGTATATTCCAAGCCATTGTTACGTTATTAGGCCGAAAAATAGAAAAAAAGTAATTTTTACATAGAGCATTTACAATTGCAATTTGGCAGCGGTAGATGCTCTATTTTTATCTCAAAAATCAAACAACAAATGGAGGATTTGAAGAAGGAATTACGAAGAATTCAGAGACAAATTAGCAGAGGATCTTCAAGGGGCACTTTATGAGAGAGGCTTCGAGGATGTGAGCATTAAATTCAATGACACCACTAAGGCAAATGTATCCTATGAGGCTATGACTGTTACACCAGCTGGTAGCAACATCGGAATCAGCCTTAACACAGAAACCTTCTTTGAGGAGTACGACAAGGGAATGGATTTTTCAGAAGTTCTCAGCAGAGTGACAGAGGTTGCAACTGCAGCGCTTGATCAGATGCCTGAGGTCAATGTAAGTGAGCTTACTGATTATGACCAGATGAAGTCCAAGCTTTCTGTAGAAGTTATCTCCCAGGAATATGCCTGTACTTGTGCACTGGGTCATGAGAGGTTGGAAGTTACTGTGACGCACTATCTTAAGCAGTAGCATGATTCGGATAGCATTCTGTTAACAGATATTTTATTTCTTCTGCCCAGTCAAGTGCTGTCCGTGTTTTTCGAACGCTACTGTGACGCCAACCACGTAAGGGTTCCGTAAAAATAAAAATACTGCAGGTTCCTTCTCTGACATATTCAGAATCAATTTTTTGGTTATCCCCCGGGCGCATTGGCAACGGTTCACGGCTATTACCCAGACATTGGTATGGCTTTTCGTCATTATTTCCAGTGTTTTAATCCAGGAACCACTGCCTCCATGTGTGCACGTACCTGTTCTGCCGGCCATTCCTCAGTAGCCATGTGTTCAACACAAAAATCTATCACCTGTTCCTTACTGGAGTATTTGAATTTTCCATCTGCATAACACCATTTACAATAGTCTTCATTGAAATTGCCATCCGGATCCTTACTGGTAGTATCATCTCCAAGCGGCATACCACAACACTGGCAAATCAACTGCTGTGGAGAACCCAACAATGTATTAATAGTAACATTAAATAGCTTTGATAAAAGCTTCAATGTTTCAGTGTTTGGTATAGTCTCACCTGTTTCCCAACGAGATACTGCCTGTCTGGTAACCAAAACTTTTTCCGCAAGCTCATCCTGTGACAAAACATTTTTCTTTCTTAATTCTACGATAACATCCTTTGTCTCCATGACCCATTCTCAATGCAGGAGAAAAAAACGCTACTGTTTTCACTATGGATTCTACTGTTATTATACAAATTAGTGCTATTATGTGATATAGTTAGAGTTGGAAAAAAATTCATATTGTGAATTTGACAAATCGTTGTTTGTCGATTTGGTGAATCCCGATAGATTAATTTTATAGGGAACAGAAACTTTCAGGTTGTCGGATTGTAAAGGCAGAGCCTTACGCAAGGTACAGGAGAAAGACTCTACTCGGGTTAAGGGCGAAGCGCCTTAGCAGGTCAAGGGTGCAACCATTGCCCAGTTAGTGGCGTTTCGCCACTGAGTATGATTCTTTAGTATCATTATGAGTTCCTCCTTGTAACTCATATATCATAACATTTGTACATTCTTATTTAATATTTATTGTACATACTTAAGTATAACTTTATAGGCTCTGATGACATGGCGAAAGCAGCTTTTGTCAAATTCTGATACTATTTTACGTTGAAAGGAAATGAAAATGAAGATAAATAAAGAATACTGGAAATGGACAAGAGAACCAAAGAATTATTCAATATCAGAGGACATGATTGAGATAATTACTAATCCGCATACTGATTTGTGGCAGCGTACTTATTACCATTTTAGGAATGATAATGCTCCTGTTTTTCAGATAAAAACATCTGAGAAATTCTTTTCTTTCGTAGTTAAAACTGAGTTTGAGAGCAAGGTGCGTTTTGACCAGTGTGGTATTGTAATGTACCTTGATAGCGA
The DNA here is from genome assembly GCA_017424235.1 of Lachnospiraceae bacterium. GTDB lineage: Bacteria > Bacillota > Clostridia > Lachnospirales > Lachnospiraceae > COE1. The sequence goes on from JAFPAQ010000245.1 coordinate 9,991, forward strand.
GAACTGGCTTAAGGGATCTATTGAATATGAGAACGAAGAATTTCAGCATCTTGGAAGTGTAGTAACGAATAATGGGTATTCTGATTGGGCAACAACAGAAATTGATGCAGGAATTAAATCCATGTGGTATAGATTCAGCAGGCGTGAAGATGATTACTGCATCGAGTGTTCTGAGGATGGCATCAAATATAAGCAGATGAGAATTTGTCATATGTATAAAGCTACAGATGAAATCCAGTTTGGAATATACGCGTGCAGTCCTGAGAATTCTTCGTTCAAGGCAACTTTTACCAATATGGAAATAACAGATTGTAAGTGGCTGGCACATGATGGGCAGTCACCAGATGAGGAATAAATATTCTTATTTAACCGAGGAGGTGAGTGTTTGAGCATAACAGTTAATATATATTATACAGGCGAAAAGGGGGCAGCACGTAAGTTTGCTGAAGAGATGATTTCGAGTGGCACAGTAGAAGCAATACGTAACGAAAAGGGGAATATACGATATGATTATTTTTACCCTGTTGATGACGCTGAAACTGTATTGTTAATTGACAGCTGGGAAAACCAGGATGCGATAGATGTGCATCATGGAACAGCTATGATGGATACAATTTTTAGATTAAGGGAAAAATACAATCTTCATATGAAGGTTGAGCGTTATCTTTTGGATGATGAAATTCCAGATTCTGACAAGAAATATATAAAGGAGTAAGTTCATATCAATAAAAATATTTTGAACGGAGGTATTTGATATTATGAATACAGAAGCGCTTAAGATGGTTACAGTGTGGGATAAGACTTTTCCTAAGAGTGAAAAGGTGAATCACAAGAAGATTACATTTATGAACCGATATGGAATCACTCTTGCAGCAGACATGTATATTCCAAAGAACGCAGAGGGTAAACTTCCGTCAATTGCAGTAAGTGGTCCATTCGGTGCGGTAAAGGAGCAATGTTCTGGATTATATGCACAGACAATGGCAGAGAGGGGGTTTCTTACAATCGCATTTGATCCATCTTTTACCGGAGAGAGTGGTGGTTTGCAAAGAAGCAGGCTATGAATACTCTTAGAACTGAAGAATATAAAAAGGGTGAGTATTCACGAGCAGGTGGATGTGTGCCACTACCGGTTCCTGATGACTTACCATTCTTTGTAAAGGATTACAGCGAGTATTATAAGGGAAGAGGCTATCACGAAAGAAGCCTTAATTCTAATGAGGGATGGAACAGTATTGGCTGTCAGTCGTTTATGAATCAGCCAATTCTGAAATATAGTAACGAAATCAGAAGTGCTGTTCTTATCATGCATGGAGAAAAAGCACACAGCTATTATTTCGGAAAAGATGCATATGAGGCTATGATCAAGAACAGTAAGTATGTTGCAAATAAGGAGCTTCTTACTATTCCTGATGCAGTTCATACAGATCTTTATGACAGCCTGGATGAAGGATGGGTAGACTGTTTTGGAAAGGCGAAACTAAAAGGCCTTGTAACCGGTGGTGGAATATCCGCGCCGAATGAAGCCGGCAGTCATAAAAATGCTATGCAAAAAGCTTACGAGCTTGGAAAGAGGCTGTAAGTTATGAAGAGATTCCTTACAATAGATTTGTTGTCAAATGGAAACGTTACAATCAAAATATCAAGATAGTATCAGGAAAGAAGGTTGGTATTATGGAAAAAATTGTGCAGACGGCAGGCAAAGATGCTCTTGGTGAGTTTGCACCAAGAGCTTACCTGATATTGATATTCGGGTAAGCTCAAATTGATTTATGGAGTTTCTAAAAGCCACTTCCATGCAGGAAGTACTGAAATCGGGATTCCGTCACATTCTATAGATGCTTCTTCACTATTTGTAATGATAAGGCATTTGGATTCCGGTATAAATTTATGAAGTTTTACGAAAGCTCTGGTTTCACGCTCCCGTGTATCCAGACAATCGAGAACCTGCAGTGAAACCTGGATAGCAAGCTTTTCGTCAGGAACGTAGAAGTCAATCTCCACATTGTTTTCAAAGTAGAAGACATTTTCCTGGCCATAGCGTCTAACAAGTTCTAGTGCTACAAGGTTCTCCAATTGCGCAGATTTACAGTCTAAAAGCATCAGACCTACAAGCCCGGTATCCATAAAGTAATATTTAGGGGAGGTTTCTTTTTCAACAAGCTTTGCAGCATAATTAGTCAGAGGGAATATGAGATAGGAATCATTCATATATCCAACATAATTGATTACTGTCTGTTTACCAAGAGATGTACCGGCACTCTTTACGATATTAGTTAGTCTGGTAAAGGATAACGGTTTGGTAATGGATTCTGCAATTTTCTTTAGTATAAGCTTAACCGCAAAGTCATTTGTGATCTTATTTCTTGTAATAATGTCTCCAAGATAAACTGTCTGATAAATGCTGCTTAAGAAGGTTCTTTTATTTTTGATTTCCACAAGTTCTGGAAAAGCTCCGTAAGTAACATATTCATTATACTGTGAAAGTAGGTCTGCTTTATCACTTGTACTGATGGTATCCAGGTAATTCTTTTCCTTACCGTTTGCGATTAGATATTCGGTAAAGGAGTAAGGATATATATTCATGATAACGAATCGGCCACCAAGTGTGGAGGCAATCTCACTGCTGAGCATTTTGCTGTTGCTTCCGGTGATACTTATTCTGTATTTCATATCCGCAATTCTGCGTACGAATTTTTCCCATCCGTCAATATTTTGTATTTCATCAAGAAATAAATATGGCTTATTACCTGCTCCCGAAAGCTCAAGCCCTATCTCCAGGATGGTATTCAAATCATCAGCTGTCATTTCCAAAAGACGTTCGTCTTCGAAATTCACATAGACAATCTGTGATAAAGGAATTTTCTTTTCAAGCAGGTTTTGTATCTGCTGATACATCATATAGGATTTGCCACATCTTCTGATACCGACAAAGCAATAGTTTATATTTTCTTCCAAAGGATAATGTCTGGAAATTAATGGATTGTTTAAATAAATATCCTTCTGATCAACCATGATCTGTTTCAGAGTATCTCTGTTCATAATTAAACCTCCAATCTATGAAACAATTATATATTAAAAGTGTTCTATACACAAGACAAAAACAAAAATAATTTGTTTTATGAAGTGATATACAGATAGTATATGCAGAAAAGCTTCATATATTGATGTATGAACGAAAAGAGACAAACATGAATACGCTTCGCGTTGTAAGCAAAGGGCACGTCGAAATAATGGTGTAGTTGCAATAATCGTATCTGATTACGGTTATTTTGACAGGAAGTGCCGCTCTTAAAAAGGTTGATACCCAGCAGATGAAACTTCTGGCAGGACTAAAATAAAGTGGTTACAGTTGCGGCGTAGAATAATAAATAAGGGATAGAATATAATATTTGATAGATAGAACTTGAAAATGATTAGCTGGCGATATATAATGTAAATATAACACATAAATCGCCAAATGAACAGATGATGTGTCAAACATGGCGATTTATAAACGTAATTATGTTTTGAGGTGATAAAGTGAGAATCGTTGGCAGAAATAATGAAAAAGAAGGACTTATGCAGTGCCTGCTTTCCAAACGTCCGGAATTTGTTGTTGTTTATGGAAGAAGGAGAGTCGGAAAAACTTACTTAGTCAGAGAGTATTTTAACAAGAGCTTTTCTTTTTATGCTACCGGATTAACTTCTGAAAAGACTAAGGGACAGCTACGCGGTTTCACTGCAAGTCTGAACGAATACGGACATGCTGAAAAAAGCATCCCCGCAGACTGGTTTGAAGCCTTTTCAAGGTTAAAGGAACTGCTTGAAAGTGAAAATGTCTACCGTGAACCTATAAATAATAAAAGGGTTGTGTTTCTTGACGAGCTTCCCTGGATGGATACAGCGAGATCTGATTTTAAGAGTGCTCTTGATTACTTTTGGAACAGCTGGGCATCAGCACAAGAGGATATTGTACTGATTGTCTGCGGCTCTGCTACTTCATGGATTATAACGAATCTGCTTACAGACAAAAAAGGCTTTCACAACAGGGTTACCAGGCGCATTCATCTGGCACCTTTCACGTTGGCAGAGTGTGAGCAATTGTTTGCCCTTAATGATGTGGTCATGACGAGAAAGCAGATGATAGAGAGCTATATGATTTTGGGTGGAATTCCACATTATCTGTGTCTGTATGATTCACGTCTTAGTCTGGCACAGAACATTAACGAATTATGCTTTAAAGAGCATGGACAGTTGGCGAATGAATATCATAATCTGTTTTATTCGTTATATGACAAGCCGGAGAAACATTTAGCTATACTGGACGCCTTGGCTAAACATAGAGCAGGACTTACAAGAGCTGAACTTTCTAAGGAGAAAGCGATAGGAGGCGGATCAGTTTTGACCAAGGACCTCCTGGAACTTGAAGAGTGTGGGTTTATACGAAAGTATATAAACTGTACAAAGGGCGAAGGGGAGCCATTTTATCAGTTGATAGACCCATTTGTACTTTTTTATATAGGATTTATCAAGAACAAAAAATTTGATTCATGGAATGAGTATATTAACACACCGGGTTATAATGCGTGGCGTGGAAATGCTTTTGAAATAGTATGCATTAATCATATCGAACAGATTAAGTCAGCACTTGGAATACGAGGTATTGAAACACATGAGTTCGCATGGAGAAGTACAGAACCCGGGGAGGGTGCTCAGATTGATCTGGTGATTAAAAGAAAAGATGGAGTTTCAAATCTTTGTGAAATGAAATTCACAAATGAAGAGTATTCGCTTGATGAAGCTGAGTATCAGAAAATTGAAAACAGACTTTCTATGTTTCAAAAGGTGACTGAAACGAAAGATGCTGTTCACGTGACTCTAATTTGTGGAAATGGTTATAAGCGAAGCAAATATTCCGGAATTGTACAAAATGTTATTGTGGGTGATGACCTGTTCACATAAGGATGGAGAATATGGGAA
>JAFPAQ010000246.1 GCA_017424235.1 Lachnospiraceae bacterium
ATTACAACCATGCTTTTTATATAATAAAATGCTAAATTTCTTTCTCCGGAATACTGAATAACTCTCTCTTTCGCTCTATCATCTCATCGATTTTTTCGATGTAAAGCCCGATATCCTTGACATTGTCGCACCTTTCGATACGTCCGTCACCAAGTACCCGTTTTGTAATGGAGCCTGCACCAAGTGCTACTATGGTCTGAACTTCCTCCATAATCAGAATGTTATAAATACCATATTTTCCTTCTCTGGCATAGCCTACATTTTCAAAATTTCCTGACATATTCTTTTGTCTGTAAAGATAATATGGCTTCATATCCATGGCATCTGCACCCTTTGATGCAATATCCATTGTACTGTCAGTATTTCGAAGTGTCGATATACCGTTTTCTTCTATCCACTGTCTTAGCTTTGATGCACGCTTTATAGCAAGAGAATGTACTGTTAAACTATCCGGATTTAATTTCTTTATTTCTTCTATGGTATTTGTGACATCTTCTTCCATTTCTCCCGGAAGTCCGAGAATGATATCCATATTTATATTGTCAAATCCAATTTGTCTGGCAAGAGCAAAAACATCTTTTACCTGTGAAACTGTATGTTGTCTTCCTATGAGTTTTAACGTCTCATCCTTCATGGTCTGAGGATTTACAGATATTCTTGTCACACCATATTTTTTCAACACTTCAAGTTTCTCTGCGGTAATACTGTCTGCACGACCGGCTTCAACCGTAAACTCTTTTACATTACTGAAATCAAGTGTCTCTGTAATCTTCTTCAAAAGAATGTCAAGCTCATCCGCTTCCAAGGTTGTCGGAGTTCCGCCTCCAATATATATTGTATCGAGTATCTTGCTCTTAAAAGCTTCTGCAACATAATCAATTTCCTTAAAAAGTGCATCTAAATACTCACTTATCCTTTTGCGCCATACTGAAATCGGATAAGAAGTAAACGAACAATACAGACAGGTAGTTGGGCAAAATGGTATTCCTATATAAAGACTGTATCCATCCTTATAATGTATTTTGTCTAAAATGCTCTTTTCCCTCTTTGCAATATCAAGACTGAGAAGTGATTTCTCATCACTTACCGCATGTGTTTGCTTGAGCCATTCCAATATTTCTTTATCACTTTTTCCTTCATAAAGCATTCCCATAGGCAGCTTTGTAGGTCTTATTCCTGTCAGATTCCCCCATGGAAGAGTCTTTCCTGTATAGTCACATAAAAACTCATACAGGGCAAGCTTAAAACCATTTTTTCCATTGTTATCAATTACCTGTTTATAATATTTTTTCTCTCCTGAATCCAAAACAGCTATAATTAATTCAATACTTTCTTCTCCAATTATAACTTCACAAAACGATTCCATTTCTGACATACTTGTCATATTCTTTTCACTTATATCATGAACCTTTACATCATGCTCAGGATAAAATGCCTTTATCAAAGAATGAATATCATACTGATAATTTTCTTTATTTGTAAATACCTGTATCATACCAAAAAACATACCTTTCACCAAAATCGAGTAGGAGCCTACTCGCCCGCGAGCCTCACGTCCGTAAGGACAATTTCATCTGTGAGGCTCTGCAATAAATCGAGTAGGAGAAGATTTATTTTCTCCTACTCGCCCGCGAGCCTCACGTCCGTAAGGACAAATTTCATCTGTGAGGCTCTGCGATAATAAAATCCATGTCTGTCCTAGGACAAGCATGGATTATACTTACGTTCATAACCAACTGTAGTTTTCTCACCATGACCTGAATAAAGCTTAGTCTCATCAGGCAATGTCATTATCTGTTCCCTAATCGAATCGCTCAACTGTTTCATAGAACCTGAATAAAAATCTGTTCTGCCCACTGAACAGTTAAATATTGTATCACCACAGAACATAACTGCGTCTTCTGCATCATAAAAACAACAACCACCTTTAGTATGTCCCGGTGTGTGAAGAACCTCAAATGTAACACCTGCCATAACAAGCGTCTGTCTGTGATGAAGATACTCATCTGCCTCGAAGCCATACGCTTTTCCAAACCATCCTGAAAGATTTTTTTCAGGATCCATGAGAATTTCTCTCTCTTCTTCAAAAGCATATATTTTAGCACCACTACGTGACTTTAACTCAATTGCTCCACCTGTATGATCTCCATGACCATGAGTAAGAAGAATACCTGCTACCTTTTCAAACCCAAGCTGTTTTACATCCTCATATACTACATCTCCTCTGTCACCCGGGTCTATAACTATTACTTCATTTGCACCCTCTCTGTACACGTAATAGCAATTAGTCTGGCATGCACTTAATACACGTCTTTTTATCTTTAATTCTGCCATTAAAATCTCCAATTCTCTCTATATTATATCAGCCTGTAGTTCTCTCTATGTCAATGACATTTTCTATCATTCGAATCTTATCAATAATAGTAGTAAGCTCCTGTCTGCTTCTTATTTCAAATGACATATCCATAGTAGCTACACCCTGTTTACTTGTTCGGGTATTCATAGCTATAATATTTATATTTTTCTCAGTAAGTACCTTAGAAACATCTGTCAAAAGTCCACTTCTGTTCTGCGCATAGATTGCAATACTGGTTAAGTATTTCTCACCACTTTCAGAAATCTCATCATGTGCCCACTCTGCATCAATAAGCCTTGAACGTTCAATATCTGACAGACTAAGTACATTTATACAATCTGTTCTATGAATCGATACTCCTCTTCCTCTTGTAACAAATCCCACAATTTCATCTCCCGGAACAGGAGCACAGCATTTAGAAAATCTGACAGCAACGTCATGAATTCCTTTAACAGTAATTCCATTTTTGCGTTTAGCGTGTACAGGTTTGTTAAGGTTACTCTCCTGAATGGCAGCAAGAAGTTCTTCATCCGTTTCCTGCTTTTTATGGTCTTTAGCATAAAGCTCATTCATTCGATTAACTACCTGACCCTCTTTTAATGCACCATGACCGATTGCAGCCAGCACTGCATCCCAATCGTTAAAACCATATTTGTGCATTATTATGCTCTGATAATCCGGTGTGATAATATCTGCTGAATTGATATTGTGAGACTTACAGTAACCAACAAGAAGTTCCCTTCCTCTAACAATATTATCTTCCTTCAGCTCATTCTTAAACCACTGATTAATCTTATTTTTTGCCTGTGCTGACTTAACAATATTAAGCCAGTCACGACTGGGACCACGCGAATTCTGAGAAGTCATTATCTCAATACAGTCACCATTATTTATCTTATAATCAATTGTAACCAGCTTGCCATTAACTCTGGCACCTATCATCTTATTGCCAACCGCACTATGAATACTATAAGCAAAATCCACAGGTGTGGAACCTGCCGGAAGATTTTTCACATCACCGGATGGCGTAAAACAGTATACATGGTCTGAGAAAAGGTCAAGATCACTCTTTAACAGCTTCATAAATTCCTTATTATCAGACATGTCTTTTTGCCACTCAAGGATCTGACTTAACCATGCAAGCTTTTCTTCCTCACCGCCTGACGAAACCTTACCATCACTTGCTTCCTTGTATTTCCAGTGAGCAGCAATACCATATTCCGCAACTCTGTGCATTTCAAAGGTTCTAATCTGTATTTCAAATGGTGTACCTGTTGAACCAATCAAAGTAGTATGCAGGGACTGGTACATATTTGCCTTTGGCATTGCAATAAAATCCTTAAAACGCCCAGGCATTGGTTTATACATTTCATGAATAACACCAAGTGCAGCATAACAGTCCTTTACTGAATCTACTATTATACGCACTGCAAACAGATCATATATCTGTTCGATGGTCTTATTCTGATTTTTCATTTTCTTATATATACTGAAAAAATGTTTAACTCTGCCGTCTATCTGTGCTTCAATACCCGCACCGCTTATATGCTCGGTTACTTCGTCTACAATATCCTGAACATATTTTTCACGGACACTCTTTCTAAGAGATATTTTTTCAACCAAATCATAATATGCCTCCGGTTCAAGGTATTTAAGTGATAAATCATCAAGCTCTATCTTTATTTTTGAGATACCAAGTCTTTCAGCAAGTGGAGAATATATATCCAAAGTTTCCCTTGCTATTCTCTTCTGACTTTCCGGTGATTTATATTTTAGTGTACGCATATTGTGCAATCGGTCAGCAAGCTTGATAAGAATAACCCTGATATCCTTAGCCATTGCAAGAAACATCTTTCTAAGGTTCTCAGCCTGCATTTCTTCACGTGATACAGGACGATCAGGTGTAGCATCTCCAGTATATTTGAGTTGCTCCAATTTGGTAACTCCATCAACCAAAAGTTCTACATCAGGACCAAACTGTTCTTTTAACTCTTCATTTGTCATTATTGTATCCTCAACAACATCATGAAGCAGTCCTGCTACAATAGTCTCCTTATCAAGTTCAAGATCAGCCAGAATCATTGATACACATAAAGGATGTATAATATATGGTTCCCCCGACTTGCGCACCTGATCCTTATGAGCCTCACATGCAGTTTCATAGGCTTTATCAATCATTGAAATATCGTCAGAAGGATGATATTTCCGAACACGTTCAATAAGCCTATGATAGAGATCATTGGGGTTTTGAAATTCCTTTATATATTCAATTCTTCGTTCGTCAGTTCTTCTTGGCTTACTCTTACTTCCATTTATAATGAGAGAATCCTCATACGTACCCATTTTTGAATGTTTATCATTAAAATCTGACACTCATCATCACCAGCCATATAATAAAATAGAAATCGTTACTGTCCACAAATATATCAAAATACTAACTGTGTACAATAACTAAACTGTTACAGTTACTTCGAAATCTTTATTTTCCCTCGTAAGTTATTGCAGAATCAAGTCTATAGCCTTTGATTTTCTCTCTTCCATTTAATCCTGCAAGCTCCATGAGAACTAATACTCCTACAACTTCACCACCAAGTGACTCGATAAGCTTGATCATTGCTTCTGTAGTTCCGCCTGTTGCAATAAGGTCATCTACAACAAGTACCTTCTGTCCTTTTTTAATCGAATCCTTATGCATTTCAATTGTAGCTGTGCCATACTCAAGCTCATAATCCATTGTAACAGTTTCACATGGAAGCTTACCCTTTTTTCTGATAAGCACAAAAGGCTTATGATTGTTGTATGCAATAGGAGTACCGAAGATAAATCCTCTTGATTCTGCACCTACAACTACATCATACTCAAGATCCTGTACTAACTCCTGCATTTTATCAATTGCCAAATGTAATCCATCAGCATCCTGAAGTACACTGGTAACATCTCTAAACATAATTCCCTCTTCAGGAAAATCTGGTATTGTTCTTACATATTCTTCCAATTTTTTCATCAGTTTATACCTCGAATTTTACTTTAATTGTTTATAAAATATCTATAATTATATTATTATTTTCACAATAAGTCAATAAAAAGGATTTTATCTGCATCCCCTTGTAGTATACAAATAAAATCCCTATTTTCATATCTATTATTATTTACGCTGAATATGCCCTGTCAACTGCTGCCTTCATATCGCGCACATAGTCGCAAACAGGTGTTATGCAGTTTTTGCCATTCTTTGCTATAAGTTTTACGATTGCACTTCCTACAATTGCACCGTCAGAGCAGGAAGCCATCTCGTATGCCTGCTCAGGAGTCGCAATACCAAAGCCTATTGCACATGGAATATCAGACACCTTTTTTACCTGCTCAACCATCTCACTTATATTTGTAGTTATTTTACTTCTTACACCAGTTACACCAAGTGAGGATACACAATACAAGAATCCTTTTGCTTCACCTGCTATCATACGGATTCTTTCCTTTGAAGTAGGTGCTATCATTGATATAAGCTCAATTCCTGCATTTTCAAATACATCTCTTACTTCTTCTTTTTCTTCAAAAGGAACATCAGGAATGATAATTCCATCTATTCCACATTCAGCACATCTTTTGGTAAAACGCTCTACACCATATGTATATACAGGATTAATATATGTCATAAATACCAGTGGAATATCAACCTTTTCCCTTACACGTTTTACCATGTCAAACAGTTTATCTGTTGTAGTCCCTGCCTTAAGTGCCCTCTCATCTGCTGCCTGAATCACAACACCCTCTGCTATCGGATCTGAAAACGGTATTCCTATCTCAATAATATCAGCTCCTGCCTCCGCCATCTTAGGGATAAGCTCTTCTGTAACCTCTATGCATGGGTCGCCACCTGTAAGAAATGCAATAAATGCTTTTTTATTTTCAAATGCTTTACTAATTCTACTCATATTTCATACCTCTAATCTATTATACATTAATCAAATATTTCTACTCCACGGTATCTTGCAATTGCCGCAACATCCTTATCACCACGACCTGATACAGTTACAACTATTATCTGGTCTTTTCTATAATTTCCTGCAATCTTCTTTGCATAAGCTATTGCATGTGCACTTTCAATAGCCGGTATTATACCCTCAGTCTTTGATAAATACTCAAATGCATCTACTGCTTCAGCATCGGTTATTGGCACATATTTTGCACGTCCGGTTTCATTTAGATTTGCATGCTCAGGTCCAATACCAGGATAATCAAGTCCTGCTGAAATAGAATAAACAGGTGCAATCTGTCCATATTCATCCTGGCAGAATAAAGATTTCATTCCATGGAAAATGCCGACACTTCCATTTGCGATAGTCGCCGCATTCTTTGGATTATCCACGCCAAGTCCTGCTGCCTCACAGCCAATCAGCTCTACCTGCTCATCTTGAATAAATTCATAGAATGAACCCATCGCATTACTTCCACCACCAACACAGGCAATAACAGCGTCAGGTAATTTTCCTTCTGCCTCCATGAGCTGTTCCTTTATCTCCATGCTTATTACCTTCTGGAAATCTCTTACTATCATAGGAAAAGGATGCGGTCCCATAACAGAGCCAAGTACATAAAGAGTATCATCCATACGAGATGCCCATTCTCTCATTGTTTCATTAACTGCATCCTTTAAAGTCATTGTGCCTGATGTAACAGGATGAACCTTCGCTCCAAGAAGCTCCATTCTATAACAGTTAAGTGCCTGTCTGTCTGTATCCTCTTTTCCCATGAAGATTTCACATTCAAGTCCCATAAGTGCTGCTGCTGTTGCTGTTGCAACACCATGCTGACCTGCACCGGTCTCAGCAATTACTCTTTTCTTTCCCATTTTCTTTGCAAGAAGAACCTGACCAAGTACATTATTGATTTTATGAGAACCTGTATGATTCAAATCTTCTCTCTTAAGATATATTTTGGCTCCTCCAAGATCCTTTGTCATTTTTTCAGCATAATATAGCAAAGAAGGTCTTCCGGCATATTTCTCCATAAGCTCCTTTAAATCTCTCTGAAACTCAGGATCATTTTTATACTTTTCATACTCTCTTTCAAGCTCCTGTACAGCCGGCATAAGAGTTTCCGGTATATACTGTCCTCCAAAAAGTCCATATCTTCCTTTCTTGTTTTCCATAATAATAACCTCGCCTTTCTTTAAATTCTGCTTGTGCTAAAACTGTCATATAGTATTCTTTCTTACACTATTAATAAATTTTTCTATCTTTAATCTGTCTTTTTTCCCGTCTGTTTCAACTCCCGTACTGACATCAACACCATAGCATTTTGTCTTTCCAAGTATATCACAGACATTGGCTTCATCAAGCCCTCCTGCCACAAAATACGGCTTTACCGGCTTACCCTCCTCGGACATTCTAAGCAATGCCTCTTCAAGCAGCTCCAGTGAAAATCTCTCACCGGTACCTCCCAATTCACCCTTTTTATAAGTGTCAAACAACATAAAATCTGCATTTTGTGACATATTTTCATATACCTGTTCAGAGCTTTGTACCTTCACCGCTTTTATGACGCAGATGTCAATTTCTTCTTTTATCTGTTTGATGTACTCATCTGTTTCTTCGCCATGTAATTGCACCACATTAATTATCCCACATCTGCAGAGTTTTAATATATGCTCAATTGGTTCATCTACAAAAACTCCAACTGTCTTTATTCTATTGTTTAATGCAAGTCGCATTTCAAGTGCCTGTTCATCTGTAACAAATCGTTTTGTATTTGCGAATACAAAACCAACATATTCCGGCAGATATTCATTTACGATTGCTACATCCTCAAGTGTTTTTAAACCACAAATCTTTATTTTTGCCATTCACACATTTCCCTTTAATTCATCAAGCATTGCCTTTTTGTTACTGCTTCTCATAAATGTCTCGCCTATAAGCACTCCATCTACTCCGGCCTTTCTAAGTTCATCTATATCTTTTGCCGTTTTTATTCCACTCTCCGCAACAAAAAGTATATCCTTCGGAACCAGATTTCTAAGTCTTATACTATTATTTATATCAACTGTAAATGTCTTAAGATTTCTGTTGTTCACACCTATCATACGTGCACCTGCCTTAACAGCACTCTCTACCTCATTTTCATCATGTGCTTCTACAAGTGCTGAAAGTCCAAGTTCATCACATATCTCTTTATATTTTCTTATAGTATCAGTATCCAGCAGTGCTGCAATCAATAATACACACGAAGCGCCAAGTATTTTAGCTTCATATATCATGTACTCATCTATTATAAAATCCTTACGAATAGTAGGTATCTTAACTTCGTCATTTATTTCTCTGAGATACCTATCATCACCCTTAAAATAATCTGTTTCAGTAAGAACTGAAATGCAGTCAGCGCCTGCTGCTTCATATTCCCTTGCGATATCTATATAAGGAAAATCTTCTGCAATTATTCCCTTTGAGGGGGATGCTTTTTTAACTTCACATATAAAACTGATATCTTTTTTGGCAATTGCCTTTTCAAATGGAAAATCAAACCCACCTTTTTTATCAAGCTCCTGCTTTACAATCAAAACAGCTTCCTGCTTTACCCTATCAAAGCTAACTTCTTTTTTCTTTTTCTCTACTCTTACTCTGGTAGCCTGTTCTAATTCATCAAGTATCATTTTTCTACTCCTCATATAAGCCTGTGTTTACAAAACGTTTAAAAAGTTTTCAATCATACTTTTTCCAAGTGGTGTCATAATAGATTCAGGATGAAACTGTAATCCAAAAATTCTTTCTTCCTTATTCTCAACGGCCATTATCTCGCCCTTTTCATCTACTGCTGTAACTTCAAGCTCTTCAGGAATCATATTTTTATCTGCTACAAGTGAATGATATCTTGCAACATCAAGTTCATCTGGCAGTCCTCTAAATATGATACTATTGTCATTTATTTTTACTCTGCTTTGTTTGCCATGCATTAATTCAGGGCCGTAGGTTATCTTGCCTCCCAAAGTTTCACATATAGCCTGATGTCCAAGACATACTCCAAGCAAAGGTATATTACCCTTTGCAGCTCTAATCAAAGTCTCACAAACACCTGCATCAGATGGTCTGCCCGGTCCTGGTGAAAGCACTATATGAGAAGGTTCAAGCTTCATTATTTCTTCAACAGTAAGCTCATCATTTCTTATCACCTTTAATTCTTCTTTTCCTTCAATCAGCTCACCTATTACCTGAACAAGATTAAATGAAAAACTGTCATAATTATCAACTACAAGTATCATTACATTCACCTATCCTTTCACAATATTTTCTAAACCATTTCCTCTGCAAGTTTTATTGCCTCTATTACTGCTCCTGCCTTATTTGCACATTCCTGATATTCATTTTCAGGTATTGAATCAGCAACTACTCCTGCACCTGCCTGCACATACACTTTTTTGCCCTTTTTAACAGCTGTTCTTATCGCAATACATACATCAAGATTTCCACTAAAATCAAGATATCCTATAGCTCCACCATATACTCCTCTTGGCACCGGTTCAAGCTCATCAATGATTTCACAGGCTCTGAACTTTGGTGCACCTGATAAAGTTCCTGCCGGCAACAGTGCCTCTATCGTATCACCACAGGTTTTATCCTTTGCAATTGTACCTGTAACTGTACTTGCTATATGCATTACCTTTGAAAATCTGTGTATTGCCATATAATCCTCAACCTTTACTGAACCATATTCGGATATTCTTCCAAGGTCATTTCTTGCAAGGTCAACAAGCATGTTGTGTTCTGCACATTCCTTTTTATCTGCAAGAAGCTCTTTTTCCAAAGCCATATCTTCTTCTTTGTCTTTTCCTCTTTTTCTTGTACCTGCAACCGGAAAAGTCATTAATTTACCATTTGTCAGCTTTACCATGGTTTCCGGAGAAGTTCCTGCTATCTGCATATCCTTAATCTGCATATAATACATATAAGGGGAAGGATTTGTTGTTCTCAATACCCTGTATGCATTTAAAAGACTTCCATCATAATCCGCTTCAAATCTTCTTGAAATAACTCCCTGAAAAATATCTCCCTCTTTTATATAGTGCTTGGTTTTTTCAACCATTCCACAATATTCCTCTTTGCTCAGATTACATACAAATTCAGGTACCTTTACCGGTTGTTCAATTGGAACCGGATCAGTTATTCTTAGTGTCTCTATAAATGCCTCTATCTCTTCTACTGCTTTATCATATCCAGCTTTTTTATCGGCAGTTTTTGCATTTACTATTATGCAAAGCTTATGCATTACCTGATCAAAGGCTATAAGCTTATCAAACATCATAAGCTCCATATCATTTATGTCACTTTGTTTAATCTTTAACTTTGGCTCCGCATACTGAATCATTTCATAAGAAAAATATCCTACAAGTCCTCCGGTAAATGTTGGAAGACCTTCAATCTGTGGCGATCTATATTGTTTCAAAATACTTTCCAGTGCTTCCTTGGGCTTTCCCGGAACAATTCTCACCATTCCATTTTCCTTTACCTTTAATACTCCATCCTTGCACGAAACTGAAAGCTTTGGATTGTAACCAAGAAATGAATATCTGCCAAGATTACCACCTTCAACACTCTCTAAGAGAAAGTATTGCTGATCCAGCGCAGCAAGCTTTCTAAGCATAAGAATTGGTGTGATATCATCAGCAAGTATTTCCTTGCAAACTGGTACATAAGTATAATCATTTTCAAATTGTTTTGCCTGTTCATAAGTTGGTTTAATCATTTTCATACCTCCCGTTTATAACAATCGATTAGGAGGGAATTTATTTCCTCCTAATCGCCCGCGAGCCTCATGTCCGTAAGGACAAATTTCATCTGTGAGGCTCTGCAATAAAAAAGAGCCTTTATCCTAATAAATCTATTAGGACAAAAGCTCATTAAATCCACTTCTGCGGTACCACCTAATTTGATACACTAAAAAACAGTGCATCCACTCTACCCACGTACTATCATACGCTTTCCCTTGATAACGGGCGGAAATCCCGTTGGGCATTACTAAAGTCACTCGATATACAAATAATACACGTACATGGCTCTTTACTCCCACCTTCCCAAGTCCATTCCATGCTCTCCCGACTACTGCAATCACACCACCTGCAGCTCTCTGTGAATCTTATAAGACCATGTACTCCTCTCGGTCAACAGTTTAAAAACAATATTCTTATATTTAAGATATATGATAATCACTTTTATTTAATGTGTCAAGAAAAAAATTATTTTTTTGTGTACTGTAACTCTATATGAATTTCAATAAATCCGCTGTATCTTTTCTCTTTGGTGCAGCAGGCTCTTCATCAGGATATCCAACTGCCACAAGTGCTGCTACCTTCTGTGACTCGTCAAGTCCAATAAGCTCTGCTACCTTGTTCTCATCAAAAATGCCCATAATAACAGAACCCACACCCATTTCATGAGCAGCAAGACAGAAGGTCTGAGTTGCGATTCCTGCATCGAAGGTTTCCCAACGGTCTTCTTTAGATGTAGTATATGAACCATCTCTTTCAAATCCGCTTCTTCCATGAACCATGGTGACAACTACAAGTGCTGCTGCTCTCTTGATTGTACCACTGTTGTATTCAAAGCCAAGAACTCCTTCATCAGCAATCTTAGCTTTAACTGCTTCATCCTCAATTACAACATATCTTGTAACCTGTGTGTTTTTCCAGGAGGGTGCAAAAGAAGCTGCTTTAACAATTGCCTCCATAGTTGTATGGTCAATCTTATCTGACTTAAACTTTCTTATGCTTCTCCTTGTTTCGATACATTTCAATGTTTCCATATACTTCATCCTTTCCTTTTACATTTGTATTTTTCAGACTCTTTATGTTACTTCAAGAATCCATTTACTATCTGTTCTTCTGCTTCTGCCTCCGTAAGTCCTAAAGTCATAAGCTTTATCAACTGTTCCCCTGCTATCTTGCCAATTGCAGCCTCGTGGATAAGGCTTGCATCTACGTGATTTGCTGTTATCTCAGGTATGGCACGTACTATGGATTTATCCATGATAATAGCATCACATTCTGAATGTCCCGCACATTTGTTGTTTCCGTTAATCTGTGAATAGAAGGTCTGTTGCGATTCATCCTTTGCAACCGAACGTGATATTACGTTTGTGCTTGAATCATCCCCATCCAAATCAACATAAAATTTAGTCTCAGCAGACTGCTTTCCATGAGTCATAAGCTTTTCCTTGACAATAAACTGCGCTCTGTCCCCAAGCTTTGCTTTTGTAACTCTTACCGTAGAGTCAATACCCTTAATCTGAGCTGTCTCCATCTCCATATAGCTGTCCTCATCAAGATTTACAACAGTCTCAGGATTCATGACTCGCTCACCTGTTCCTTCACCACTTCCATAGTGTTTTTCAACATATTTTACTTTGGCATTTTTGCCTACATAAAATGTATGAATACCACTGTGTTCACTTGTCTCTTTACCACCATTATGAATTCCACAACCTGCTATGATAGTTACATCACAGTCTTCTCCAATATGAAAGTCATTATATACCAGCTCCTTAATACCTGTCTGGCTCATTATTACCGGAATATGAACACTTTCCTTTTTGGTGCCCGGTTTTATATAAATATCAATTCCCGGCTTATCCTCTTTTGGTACGATTTCAATATGCTCTGTCGAACGTCTTCCTGCCGATTCTCCATTTGAACGGATATTGTAGGCTCCGGCAGGAATTTCATGCAGGTCTGCCACCTGCAAAAGTAAATTCTTCTGTATCTCATCCATGAATACATCCTCCTGCGCTATGCTTACAATCAAGATTTCCACTTAACAATTTTGGCAATATCTCATCCTTTGTTCCGATATTGCTGATTTCACCATTTGCAATAACAACAATCTTGTCTGCTATATCAAGTATTCGTTCCTGATGAGAAATAATGACTATTGAACCTTGTGTTTCTTCATGCATCTTCTCAAATACTTTTATAAGATTCTGAAAGCTCCAAAGGTCAATTCCTGCCTCCGGCTCATCAAATACAGAAAGCCTGGTTCCCCTTGCTATAACTGTTGCAATTTCTATACGTTTAAGTTCTCCACCTGAAAGACTTGCATTTACCTCTCTGTTAATATAGTCTCTTGCGCAAAGACCAACCTCTGATAAATATTTGCAGGCACCATCAACACTCAGTTTTTCACCTGCTGCAAGTCTGATAAGATCAAGTACTGTTATACCCTTAAATCTTACAGGCTGCTGAAATGCAAAGCTTATTCCCGCTTTTGCTCTTTCAGTAATAGATAAATTGGTAATATCCTGTCCATCAAAAAAAATCTGTCCATCGGTTGGCTGTATAATACCTGCTATCATTTTTGCAAGCGTTGATTTACCACCACCGTTTGGTCCTGTAATAGCTGTAAATCTATCATCAATAGTTAAGTTTATGTTATTTAAAATATCCTTCCCATCTCCATCATCTACATGATAGGAAATGTTCCTAAGCTCTAACACCTGTACTGTCTCCTTTCGCTATTGGTACTTGGCTGTATACCTTTCAATATAGTATACCTAATTTTTCCAAAAAAATCATTATATTTTTTCTTAAAACCTTAATTATATTTCCACTCTGAAGCAGATTTCCTGAAATCCTTCTTTTTCAAGAAGTTCAACAGTTATTTCACCATTATGTCTTTTGGCAATCTGATTTGCCTGCCACAATCCAAGTCCTCTGCCCTCACGATTTTTCTTGGTGGAATAACCTTTTTCAAAAAAGCGTGAAATATCATTCATGGTCAGTCCCCTGACCTGATTTTTTATCATAAATATCATCTTATCTGCCCTTGAATCCAGTACCATTTCAACCTGATTCAACTCATCAGTTGCTGATTCAAAAGCATTGTCGGTAAGTGTCCCTATTATCTCAACAAGTGAATGTTCTGACACCATTGTCACAATTTCCCTGCTGAGCACCTGTAAATCAATATTCACATAGTCCGGAGCACTTATCATCTTACTGTACAAAAAACCGGCAAGTATTTTATCTGAAATGCGAAGAAGCGCAGGATTGCTGCGCACTCTGTCGCCATATATTTCTTTTCCATATGCAGACTGCGCTGCCACTAATTCATCATAGTTATCTATCATCACATGCATATTCAAAATAGCATTCATATGATTATCAAATTCATGCTGTCTTGCACGTATATCCTTTGTAAGCTCTTCAAGGGGCTGAATATAGAGCTTATATATCTTCAATTCCTGTTCCTGTCTTCTCAATATGGCATAATTTTGTCTCCAGTCAATAAGACCAAAGATAATAACAGAAAATATTATCACAAATAAAATAATCACTTTTATATCAAGTGTCCTGCTCGCGTATAAATCAATAAGAAGATATACTGCTACTATCAAAGCCAGAACGCAAAATATCCTGTATAAAAATTTTCTACCAATATCACCCATTAAGAATACCCCTTACCTGATTCCTGTATGTAACACCTATCTCTGTTTCCATACCTGTCTTTAGTTTTAAATATCCATTTACCATATCAACAGACTCAATATAATTCTGATTTACCACATACATTCTGTGTATCTGCACAAACTGTTCATTTGGCAGTTTTTCCATAAGCTGCTTTATTGATGTGTACAATACTTTAATTTCTTCTTTTACCATAACAATGTTCACACCTCGCGGAATTGCCTTTATGCATACAATATCCTTGCAAAACAGCTTGTAATTTATGCCTTCCTTTTTTACTATGATAAAATCTTCCCTTGTTTCACCTGTGTGGGAAATAAAAAGCAGCTTGCTTATAAGATTTTCAATATCCTTTTCATTATATGGCTTTACAAGAAACTGATAACAATGAAGCTCTCTGTATGCTGTAAGCTCCATATTGGCAATGGATGTAATCATTACGATTGGAGTGAATACATACTCCTGCATATTACGTATCTCTCGTGCAAAGGTTATTCCCGACATATCTTCACTGTTATTCACATCAAGATTGATATCAAGTAAAAAAGCCTGAAAAGACACATTGGGCTTTGATAATGCCTCACGTGCCTCCTCCAGGCTCCTTACAGGAACAGCATGAACACTATCCGATACATTTTCGACCATCCTTGTTATCATATTAAGACAATCAACAGTGTCCTCCAGTATCAAAATATTTGTCATGTCTGCCTCCTGTTTTATATTCTATATTTCTACCTTATTATTTTACTATTTCTCCTACTGATTTTGCAAGACCTGCAACCCCCTGAATTTCAGAAGGAATGATAATCTTTGTAGCATTTCCGTTTGCAGCCTTTTCGAATGCTTCAAGTTTTTTGATTGTAAGAACTGCATCATCTGCACCAGCCTCTCTAAGATATCTGATACCTTCTGCATTAGCCAGCTGTACGACTTTGATAGCCTCAGCCTGACCTTCAGCTTCCTTAATCTTTCTTTCCTTTTCAGCTTCTGCTCTTAAGATTGCTGCCTGCTTCTCAGCTTCTGCTTCAAGAATTGCAGACTCTTTCTTACCTTCTGCAACGAGGATTGTTGATTTCTTTTCACCTTCTGCCTTAAGAATTGATTCACGTCTTTCACGTTCAGCCTTCATCTGTTTCTCCATTGCATTTCTGATAGCTTCAGGTGGAATAATATTCTTAAGCTCAACTCTCTTTACCTTGATACCCCATGGGTCTGTTGCAACATCAAGAGATGTTCTCATGTTGCTGTTGATGACTTCACGTGATGTAAGTGTCTGGTCAAGATCCATTGCACCAATGATATTTCTAAGTGTTGTAGCTGTAAGTTTTTCTATAGCCATAATAGGATTATCTACTCCATAAGCATAAGCCTGTGGGTCTGTTATCTGAAAGAATACTACTGTATCAATCTGCATTGTAACATTATCCTTTGTGATAACCGGCTGTGGTGGAAAGTCTACTACCTGCTCTTTAAGGTTAACCTTCTTTGCTACTCTGTCAATAAATGGAATCTTAAAATGAATACCTACGCCCCATACCTTCTCGAACTTACCGACACGCTCAAGTACATAAGCTGAAGCCTGTGTAACGATTCTAATATTTGTAACCAACAAAATCAAAATAATAAATACTATTAATAAGAATATCTCAATCATATCAATTTCCTTTCCAAAACAGTTTGAGAAAACCACTATCTGTATTTTTTAAACTGTCTTCTCCTCATCATACTGTTTTACAATCAATTTTACACCTTTAATATTAACTACCTTTGCGAGACTTCCGGAAGCTATTTTTTGGCTATCTTCTTCTGTCCTTACAGTCCATTCCTGGCCATTTACCACTGCACAGCCTGTTTCGTTGATATTGTCAACATCTTCAGTTATCCGTACTACTTTTCCAATTATTCCTTCATAATTTGTTTTCACATGCGAAGAATTTATGTACTTTACTGCAAGCGGTCTGGTAAATATAAGCATTAAAATTGAAACTGTCAAAAATGCCCCTATCTGCAAATACACTCCGCCACCTAATGTTGCTACTATTATTGCTGCAAGTGCACCAATGGCAAACCATACTGTTGTCAGACCTACAGTAACTATCTCAATAACAATAAGTACTATCATCGCAATAAGCCAACACATGGTATACATATATGTACTCTCCTTTCTATAACTATTTTTGAGAGGCTTTATTCTGTTTGCCAGCCTCTGATAATATAATATTGCAGAATTATTCATGCGACAATAGGTTTTGCGTGAATGAAGTGAAATCCGTATTAAATGATTATTTCTGTCGCAATTTGCTATTAAGCTTTTTATAAATGGGCTTTTGACGCCCTAATCCTCTATAAATAAAAAGATGGCTTTAAAGCCATCTTTTTATTTAACATATTCATATGTTTAAATTACATCATTCCGCCCATTCCTGCGCCTGCCGGCATAGCTGGGGCATCTTCCTTGATTGTAGCTACAACTGACTCTGTTGTAAGAAGTGTGCTTGCAACTGAGCATGCATTCTGTAAAGCACTTCTTGTAACCTTAGCAGGATCAAGAATACCTGCTTCTACCATGTTTACATACTCTTCTTTGTATGCGTCAAATCCAAAGCCTACTTCAGCTTCTCTTACTTTGTTTACAATTACGCTTCCTTCAAGACCTGCATTGTGAGCGATCTTAAACAATGGAGCTTCAAGTGCCTTTAATACGATCTTAGCACCTGTCTTCTCATCACCTTCAAGTGAATCAACAAGCTTAGCAACCTCTTTTGAAGCATGGATATAAGCTGATCCACCACCTGATATAATACCTTCTTCTACAGCAGCTCTTGTTGCATTAAGAGCATCTTCCATACGAAGCTTAGCTTCCTTCATCTCTGTCTCAGTAGCAGCACCTACGCGGATAACTGCAACACCACCTGCAAGTTTAGCAAGTCTTTCCTGTAATTTTTCTTTATCAAAATCAGATGTTGTCTCTTCAACCATCTTCTTAATCTGAGCTACTCTTGCTTCAATTGCAGCCTTATCGCCAACACCATCTACGATAATTGTATTCTCTTTCTGTACTTTAACAGATTTTGCACGTCCGCACTGCTCTAATGTTGTTTCTTTGAGATCAAGACCAAGCTCCTCGCTGATTACCTGACCACCTGTAAGAATAGCGATATCCTCAAGCATAGCCTTTCTTCTGTCACCATATCCCGGAGCCTTAACAGCTACAACATTGAATGTACCACGAAGTTTGTTAACAATAAGAGTTGTAAGAGCTTCACCTTCAACGTCCTCTGCAATGATAAGGAGTTTAGCACCTGACTGAACTACCTGCTCTAATAATGGAAGAATCTCCTGAATATTAGAAATCTTCTTATCTGTGATAAGGATATATGGATCATCCATTGTAGCTTCCATTTTATCCATATCTGTTGCCATATAAGCTGAGATATATCCACGGTCAAACTGCATACCTTCAACTAAATCAAGCTCTGTAAGCATTGTCTTTGACTCTTCAATAGTAATAACACCATCGCCGGAAACTTTTTCCATTGCATCTGCTACCATATTTCCTACTTCATCATCACCGGCAGAAATAGCAGCTACTCTTGCGATCTGAGTCTTGCCATTTACCTTTGAGCTCATCTTTGCGATTGCTTCTACTGCACAGTCAGTAGCTTTCTTCATACCTTTTCTTAATACGATTGGATTAGCTCCTGCTGCAAGGTTCTTCATACCTTCGTTGATCATTGCCTGAGCAAGTACAGTAGCTGTTGTTGTACCATCACCTGCTACATCATTTGTCTTTGTAGCAACTTCTTTAACAAGCTGTGCACCCATATTCTCAAACGCATCTTCAAGTTCGATTTCTTTTGCGATTGTAACACCATCATTTGTTATAAGTGGTGCACCAAAAGATTTATCAAGAACTACATTTCTTCCTTTTGGTCCAAGAGTAACACTTACTGTATCTGCTAACTGGTTAACACCTGCTTCTAATGCTTTACGAGCTTCTGCTCCATACTTAATTTCCTTTGCCATCTTAAAATAGCCTCCTTATAAACTAATTGATATAGATGATTATTCAGCGATAATTGCTAAGATATCTGACTGTTTAACAACGATAAGCTCTTCCTCATCAAGCTTAACATCTGTTCCTGAATATTTAGAGTAAATAACCTTGTCGCCAACCTTGACTTCCATCTTTACTTCTTTACCATCAATCACTCCGCCAGGTCCTACTGCAACAACCTCTGCCTGCTGTGGCTTTTCTTTATTCTGACCAGGTAAAACGATTCCTGATTTTGTTGTCTCTTCTGCAACTAACTGTTTCAAAACTACTCTGTCTCCTAATGGAACTAATTTCATTTTAACTGCCTCCTTATATTTAAAAACATTATTTACATTTTTACTAGCACTCTGTATTGTTGAGTGCTAACAAGGTTAATAATAATTATTTGTTCATTCTTATGCAAACTTATTTAGATTTCGAATTCTTTCATTATCTCACATTTACTCATGTTATCTCGTGTTTTCTTTCTTTTTCTTTATTTGCATTTGTTTATAATTTTTTTATAACTTAAAATTATTTTCTTAACCCTTTTTCTCTTTTCTCCTTATATCCGGGAGCATTCTTTATCTCAAACTTATTTTCAAGCATTTCATACTCTGCATCGGAAAAGACTTCTTTAAACTTTGATTCAACATTAATCTTGACAACAAATCCTAAAGCAATACTTGGAACAAGGATGTCATCTTCAAATTTGTCCGCTATTTCACGTACCTTATCACAATATTGTACTGCATCCTTGTGCTCTGCCAATGGGATTGCAATATAAAATACATCTCCCTCTATTCTGCCAATTACCACATTAGAAAAACCGGTTTCTTTTGCAGCCTGCTCAAGTATATTAACTACCTCAACAATCAGTCTGTCACTCTCATCCTCACCATAGTTGTTGTCAAAAAAGCTCCAGTCATTAATATTTGCCACTATACAGGCAGTTGGCACCACTTCATCATTCTGAAGTTTTTTAAGTCTTGCAAGAAATGCATTTCTGCTAAGTGTACCGGTTAACGGATCCTTCTGTTCTCCATTGCTACTGCTTCCATGCTTTGCATTTTTCTCAAGTATCTTTTCAAGCTCATCTATATATATTGTCTGTTCGCTTGAAATATATGTACTCTCACAGGTGTTCTCAAGAATTTTTATAAGTGCTGTAAGCATGTTTTTTACAGCTTCTGTATTTTCCTGTGCAACATTGTCATATTTTGCATATATATGGCATACTGTACGTCCCTTGACTCTGATTTTATTTCCCGGATGATTTACTACATCAGGTTTAAAGTCTCCAAAATCTCCTATAGTCATAACTATAGTTCCATGTCTGTCTGTGACAACCGTATCAAGACCAAAATTTTTCCTGAACTGCTCAAGCATATCCTTTAAAGCATCAAGATCAAGCAAAGTCCTGGGTGAATAATTTTTACTATTCTGTTGTAATCTTTCTTTAAATGCAGTTTTTCTTCGCTCCATTTTTTTCTCCTTTTATGTACCAATGCACTTTACAAATCTTTTTAGCTCTTTTCAAAACCACATATGTTAAAAAGATAAAAGTACACTATTATTCTTACATTTTTGTTTGTTAATATACACTGACAATAATGTACGTTATCACGTTTTATATTTGAACAATTTGTGAGTGCACATTAACATAATTCTACATCAATTTATCAGATTAGTAAACAAATTTGTAACTAATTACACAAATTTATCAATTATTTCAACCATTCCATCGTGATTATTGTCATTATCTGTTACATAGTCAGCTATATTTTTGAGAATTGGATTTGCATTTGCCAAAGCCACACCAATACCGGCAGCACTCACCATAGATACATCATTTTCCTCGTCACCGGCAGCAATTGCATTTTCAACCGGTATCTCAAGGTACTTGCACAGATTTATCAGAGCCTTTCCTTTTCCTGCTTTATTGCTGTAAAACTCAAGATAATTATCATTAGAAAAAGCACATGTTATTATTTTCCCAAGCTCTGATTCTTCTATTCTTTGTCGGAAGCTTTCAAGTCTGCCCCTGTCCTCAAGGTCTATCGCTATGAGCTTAAATGGTGCCAGATCATATTTGCCAATAAGCTTTGTCTCAACTTCAAACGGCAGCTTTACATTTCTTGTATAGAATTCAAGTTCTTTATCCTCAGCTATACTTATAATCGTGTTACTTATATATGTATGAATATGTATTTGGGCTTCAATCGCCATATCAAATAATTGTTGTGAAATATCCATAGGCACTCTGTATTCTTCTATTGACCGGTCAGCTATACAGTCGTATATAAGTGCTCCATTATAGGCAGTTGCATATATGCCACCAACTGTACTTTTATCAGCATTTAATACGGCTGCTTTTATCTGAATTGAATCCAAAACATCCAGTATGCTCTTTACAGGTCTGCCGGAAGCAAGTACAAAGTGATTTCCATTTAGCAGCATCTGTATTATTTTATTACGTGTAATATCTGAAATATTCTTATCATCCTTCAATAAAGTACCATCTAAATCAGTAAATAATATTTTTTTATCCATAATCAATCCTTTCTTGCTTCTTTCAATTTATCAAGTATATCTTCAGGCACAAACAATTTGCCATAACCGGTTCCAAGCTCAAGTCCCGGTTTATTGGCGCCATGAAAATCAGAACCACCGCTCCATAACAGACTATATTTTTTTGCAAGCTCCTTAATCTGCCGTTCTTCTCTTGAATTATAGGTACTATATATAGTTTCTACTGCCATGAGTCCCTGCTGTTTTAGGGTAGAAAACAGAATATCAAGCTGTTCCTTTCCAAGCTTATATAGCGTTGGATGCGCAAGCACAGGTATGCCTCCCGCCTGCAATGTAACTTCTATAACTTCACCCTGAGTTATCTTTTCTCTGTGAACAAAATACTTTGTATGGTCCCCAAGATATCTGTCAAAGGCTTCTGTTCTGCTCTTCACATATCCTTTGTCCATCAAAAATGATGCATAATGCGCTCTGGTAATAACCGCATCAGGATATTCAGCCACTAAAGCCTCATAACTTATATCCATTCCTGCCTGTTTAAGATTTGCACATAATTTGTGATTTCTTATATCACGGGATTTCTTGAATTTATCAAGATATTCTGTAAATACCGGTGCTTTATAATCTATAAAAAGACCAACTATATGCACATCTCTGCCATTATATTCTGTTGAATATTCTATACCCGGAATAACTTCCAGCTTCTTTTCCTGTGGCAGACTATCTGCATATTCAATTATTTCATCAAGCCCATCAACTGTATCATGGTCGGTAAGTGCAATTGCACTCAGTCCCTTACTTACTGCTAAATCCACGATTTCCTTAGGCGATAAACTGCCATCAGAATAATTTGAATGAACATGTAAGTCTATTGCTTTCATTGGAAACCTCCTTATATGCAATACGAGCAGGATTTCTCCTGCTCGTATTTATTTATATACCCTTATTAATTTTCTTCTTCGCCTTCATCTTCAGCTTCAGCAGTATACACAGTTCTCTTTCTTGCCATCTCATCACTTGCAAGATATTCATCATAAGTAGTGATCTTGTCAACAAGTGTACCATTAGGAAGAATCTCCATAATACGATTAGCTGTAGTCTCAACAAACTGATGGTCGTGGCATGCAAACATAGCCATACCAGGGAATTTGATAAGTCCATTATTGAGTGCTGTGATAGACTCCATGTCAAGATGGTTAGTAGGCTCATCAAGAATAAGACAGTTAGCACCACTGATCATCATCTTACTGAGAAGACAACGAACCTTCTCTCCTCCTGATAATATCTTAACCTTCTTAACTCCGTCCTCACCTGCAAAAAGCATACGTCCAAGGAAACCACGCACATATGTTATATCATCAACCGGCGAATATCCCATAAGCCAGTCAGCTATAGTATAATCGTTGTTAAATTCATTTGTAGGATCCTTTGGGAAATATGCCTGAGATGTTGTTACACCCCATTTATAAGTTCCCTCATCAGGCTCCATTTCACCCATAAGAATCTGGAATAATGTAGTTTTTGCAAGCTCATTACCACCTACAAATGCTACCTTGTCTTCACGTCCAAGTATAAATGAAATATTGTCAAGCACCTTAACACCATTTATTGTCTTTGAAAGGTTCTCAACAGTAAGAACTTCATTTCCAATCTCACGGTCCGGTCTGAAATCAATATATGGATATTTACGGCTTGATGGCTTGATATCATCCAGTTCAATCTTTTCAAGGGCACGCTTTCTTGAAGTAGCCTGTTTTGACTTTGAAGCATTAGCAGAGAATCTTGAAATGAACTCCTGCAATTCTTTAATCTTCTCTTCCTTTTTCTTATTAGCTTCCTTCATCTGCTTTACAAGTAACTGGCTTGACTCATACCAGAAATCATAGTTACCGGCATAGAGCTGAATCTTGCCATAATCGATATCTGCTATCTGTGTACAAACTTTATTAAGGAAATAACGATCATGTGATACTACGATGACAGTATTGTCAAAATTGATAAGGAACTCCTCAAGCCATGCAATAGCATCCAGGTCAAGGTGGTTAGTAGGCTCGTCGAGAAGAAGAATATCAGGGTTACCAAAAAGAGCCTTTGCAAGAAGAACCTTTACCTTCTCACTACCATTTAAATCCTTCATAAGTGAATAATGTATATCTGTTTCAATACCAAGACCATTAAGGAGCTGCGCTGCATTTGACTCTGCCTCCCAGCCATCCATCTCAGCAAATTCACCTTCAAGCTCACTGGCTCTGATACCATCTTCATCAGTAAAGTCTTCCTTTGCATAGATAGCATCTTTTTCCTTCATAATCTCATAAAGACGAGAATTACCCATTATAACCACGTCCATAACAGGATATTCATCATATTTGAAGTGATCCTGCTCAAGAACTGATAATCTCTGACCTGGTGTGATAACTATATCACCCTTTGTTGTTTCAAGTTTACCTGATAATATTTTAAGAAAAGTAGATTTACCGGCACCATTTGCACCTATAAGTCCATAACAGTTGCCCTCTGTGAACTTAATATTTACATCTTCAAATAATGCTTTCTTTCCAACTCTGTAAGTTACGTTATTTGCACTGATCATATTAAAATTTTATCCTTTCTATGGTCTTTACAAAGCCTGCATAATTTACTATACAGATACTATATTTGTTTACAATACTGACATTCCACATCAGTCACCTATTATATTATACATAAAAATAATGTTATTTCAAGCTGTAAAAAGCCAGAGTTTGCTAAAACTCTGACTTTAATTTAAAAACCCGGGTTTTCATTCTGAAAACACCTCGTGTGATATAACCTGTGTACAGTAACGACTTTAACTGTTAAATTATCTTATATACATCTACTGCAACTTTTTTATTCTGAGTTCTTGTTCTGTACAGTATTGCTGTATCAAAATCATTTCGAAGCTTCAGATCAAGATATGGAGCCGATATGGTTGCATCCATTCCCTTTGGAACATATGTAACAGGAAGTGAATGTGAATGTCTCTCCACAACTGATACTCCTGCCTGAAGCGAAGCACAATATATAGTAGTACTTACCTGACATATACCTCCACCAACTCCTGTGCTCTTCTGACCATTAACAAAAATACCTGCGACCTGATAACCATTCTGAATAGTCCTTGGTTTAAATATATTGCTTACGGAAATAGTTTCACCCGGTGCCACCAGTGTTTCATTAAAATTTGCGGCAGCAAGCTCAATATTTTTACACCTTGCACTGCTGCTGGTGTGATAATCTGTCTCATAACTCCCTAAAAGTTTTACACAAGTCACTCTGCTGTCATTAGCCACATATACCTTATCAAGCACTACAGAATCCAGATCAACCACTATATCACCATTCTTTATACCCTGTGCATGATAAACCAGTTCATCCTCCAGATACTTTTTCGCTTCATTGCCTATCTGATAAACAAAGGTTGCAGAAGAATAGGTCCCATTTACACTATCATTCATAACAAACATTACCTCGTTATGAAGTTCTTTTGCCATTATTTGATTGATCAATCCAATATAATCTTCAAGAACAACTTTATCCGACATCAAAGCATAAAATCCATCCATTGCAGTATATATAGCATTTGATTTTGAAACTTTAAATTCATTAGATAAAAAGTTGATAAATGGCTGTGAATATACCTCCTGACCTCTTTTAAAAACAATAGATGATGTAAGTAAATCGGAGGCATCTGTATGCTGCACTTGAAGTGTAGCTGCACTGCCAGGCTCTGCTGCAAATGCAACTGTTGCAGGTATACATGAAACCAAAGCCATTGAAGATATCATTCCTAATATAGCATATTTTTTTAATTTATTAATCATCATACTTTCCCCTATCATTTATAATGTACTCTCATAAACTCATATACTAAAGATTATAAGAATTATATGACATTTGTGTCACTTTATTTTTTAAATAGTTTTCCAAACAATCCCTTTTTATCTTCTGCTTCAACACTTTTTACAGCTTCATTACCATCAGCTTTTAACTTATTTAAATATTTTGGGTCTGCTTTTAATGACAAGAGTGCATCATATGCCTGCAAAATATTAAATCCATACTTTTCAGTAAGCTCTTTTGCACTTACTCCCTCTACTGTAAGCATTCCCATAGGTGGAAATTCACCATTTCTGACAGTTGAAGTAAACTCAACAAAAATAGCACTGTCTGATTTTAGTTTTCTGTAATAATATCCTGCATCAACATATGACAGACCACATCCCTGGGTAAGATAAATCATAAGCTCTTCTCTTAAAGTCTCTGATTTTTTCCATTGTTTTGCAATGGTACCCATAAGCTTAGTATCCATCAGACAACTGATATTAGGACCATCTGCAAGAACTGCTACCTTACTTGCCTCATAAAGCTTATCCATAAACTGTTCACTGTCTATACCAACCGGCATGAGTCTTCCTTCACCATTTCTGCCTGGCTCAAAACGGTTAGTAACTATCAGATATGGTAACTGATTCTTCATTGTAAAGCTTCCATCTGCCTCTTTAAGTGAGAAAATGTATGGTTTCTCACATAAAGCC
>JAFPAQ010000247.1 GCA_017424235.1 Lachnospiraceae bacterium
AACAACCATCAATACCCTCATCACTCTTAACGATGGACGACTGATTCCCATACATGAGGATTTTATCATAGATATCAACGCAGAAGATAAACAACTAACGATTTGTCTTCCTTTTATCTTTAATGCATAATCACCATAGGACTGATTTCCTTCAATACCAATAATACAGCTTTCATAATACCCATCCCCTGTTGTTCTTGGTTCACTTAATACTTCAAAGCCGTCTGTTTTCAATCTTGATGTAAGCTCATCAACCTTCTCTTTACTTCCTACAGTGAAAGCCAAATGAATATATCCTGTTTGGTTTACTGACTTATCTTTATCCTCCATATTCGGTTTTGACATAATTTCCAGTCTGCTTCCATCTTCAAAAGATAAAAAATATGATTTAAAATCTGTTTTTAAGTTATGATATCCATTATTTGATATAGCACCAAAATATTTTATGAAAAAATCTCTTGTTGCCTCCAGATCATTTACATATAACGCAATATGCTCTATTCTCATAATCTCCTCCCCTTATAAAAATAAGTAAACAAAGCTGCTAATCATAATTTAGCACTTACTCCATAATAGCATAAAA
Source organism: Lachnospiraceae bacterium (assembly GCA_017424235.1). GTDB lineage: Bacteria > Bacillota > Clostridia > Lachnospirales > Lachnospiraceae > COE1. Next base: position 584 of record JAFPAQ010000247.1, read on the forward strand.
AAAACATATTATTTATATACTGCTTCTTCTATAACAGTTTTCACAAGCTGCCAGGCAATACTTCCTTCTCTCAATTTTGATAATGCATCCTCATATTTTACCCATTCTACTGAATCAACCTCGCACGACAGTTTAAATTCCTTTTTCTTTACAGACGCCTTATAGCCTAACATAAGCATTTCCTTTTTTAAATAAGGAAAACTTCTAATGTACTGCAATTCTTCAACATCCTGTCCAATCTCTTCTTTTATTTCTCTTATTACTGTTTCTTCTGCGGACTCACCCGGCTTCATTATCCCGGCAACACAGACAAAGCTTGTTGTTGAAACATAATCCTGTCTCAACAATGCTACTTCTCCACACTCATTAACAACTGCAGCTATTATACTTGTTGTAAACATATCCCATAATGGAACTTTACAATTATCGCAATATGGTATAACCCCTTCATCACCTATTTCTTTTCCTATAAGCTTTGTTCCACAATGTGGACAATATATAAAATGCATGCTTTTCCTCTTTCTTTCTATATTATTTTAATCTATAAATCTTCTATCACCTCGTTTTGAGGTGCTTCGCATTTATTATATGAAGCAATATGCAAAACTGGATACCATGTATCATATTTTTCTGCATATTCTTTTTCAACAATTGCATTAACAAATATCCAGTCATCAAGATCCAAATCAGTCTCGCTATCAAAATCACATATAAATCCAAATACTGACATATCATCTGCACAACAGGTCATCACAAATCTTCCTATAACAAGTGTGTTTGAATTATCCTCTGATTTTTTCATAACCATTGCTGTCAGACTTACATTTTTACCAATATATCTGTCTATATTTTCCATTGCATCAATATAAAAGGTTGCATAAGATTTATTGGTAATATTTATCTTTTGCTTAGAAATATCATAAGGCAGGTCTTCATCAAATCTTGATTTTATCTCACCATTCTTATCCTCAAAACTTACCTTTATACCTGTATTTACAGCCATAACATTTCTTCGATATCCCGGCAATTTGGAAATCAGACTGTCACATCTGTTAAATATTACAAGTGCAGCATTTCTCACCTGCTCTGACACCATGGATTTCATGTTTTTTGAATACATCTCAAATATAGAAGCATCAAATAATGCTATTTCCACTGGCTTATCCCAGTACCATGGAAAATCAATTTCTTTCCGGTTCCACATTCCATTAAATTCTATGATAACTCTTGTTGGCTTTATCTCTTTTTCTATACTTGTAATATATTCAGGTGTAAAATTCTCTTCATCTTCTATCTCAGCAACAAAAATATTATCTTTTTTAAGAATTACCTCATCATATTCTTCTTCCCCTTCTTCACATAATAAAAGTAAAGTTCTTTCTCC
>JAFPAQ010000248.1 GCA_017424235.1 Lachnospiraceae bacterium
ATTATCATGGTAGTTTGGATGGCTGGAAGATAAAGTATGTTGATAATTCTGTTGTTCCTGTAATTTACAAAGATATAAAAGCACTTCAACCGGAAGACACATATAATTATTGGCGGTGTAATTGCCAGATAAAAAATATGGATTAAACGACACGATATGCAAAGAAAGTACACTGATGCGTTGAGAAAAACGGAGGAATAATATGATCAGAAACATTAAATCTATGGAAGAAAAGTATATAAAAAGTCTTTGGATATGATATAATAAACATCATGGATTTGCTTTGGGGAGAGTAATATATGAAGGAATTTGATAAGAGAAAAACGGATATAATGTATTATGTTGAGAATAAGGATTATATTGCCAATATTCATGTTATGCGATGCTTTACGGTAGCTATGGTAGTATATCTGCTAACGTATATATTAAATGCTTTGGAGATTTTTATTATTGATAAGGATATCATGAAAGCGGGATTTGTACCTTCAGTTCTTATTTATTTAGTGGTATTGATCGTAACGAAATGTGTTTCGCTATCGGATAGGAAAGTAAAGTATTTTATTTTATTTGGTATACTCTCTGTATTTACAATTGCAGGTACTATGGTTACTTATCATGTTGTTATTGTATCGTTAATGCCTATTGTGTATGCTACTTTATATTCCTCTAAAAAAGTAATGTGGTATGTGTATGGATTAACTGTAGCAAGTACAATGGTTATTGTGTACGGTGGATATTATTGGGGATTATGTGATGCAAATATGGCATTACTTACAAGTACGAAGTTAGAAAATTATGTAGTAGATGGTGTATTTGAAGCGCTTGCTGTTAATCCGAATCCGGCATTGAACCTTACGATTTTTTTTGTTATTCCCCGATGTTTGCTACAGGTTGCTTTTGTAGTTGCTTGTAATACTGTTTTTAGTATTATTGAGGACAGCTTCGGAAGAGCTGCATATATTGCGCAAAGGGAGAATATGAAAATACAAAAAGCAGAAATGGAAAGGGAAAAAGCGGAAGAAGCTAGTAAAGCGAAATCTCTATTTTTGTCTAGTATGTCTCATGAAATAAGAACCCCCATGAATGCTATTGTAGGGATGACGGATGTGCTTTTAAGGGGCAATCATTCAAAGGAAACGACAGAGTATCTTAATAATATTAAAGTATCCGGAGATGCACTGCTAACAATAATTAACGATATTTTGGATTTTTCTAAAATTGAATCAGGGAAAATGAATATTGTTGAAAATAAATACAAACCAAGGTCTATGATTAATGATATGAAACTGTTATTTGAAAATAGGACTTTTGGTAAACAGATAGAACTGATATATCATGTAGATGATGATATTCCGGAAATGTTATACGGTGATGAGCATAGGTTGCGACAAGTTATAATTAATCTTGTAAATAATGCTATAAAATTTACAGATACCGGATATGTCAAACTAATTTTAGAGTCAAAGACAATAGATGAAAATAAGGTTGAATTGTCATTTAAGGTGAAGGATACAGGTATAGGCATTAGGCAGGAAGAATTGCCCAAAATATTTGGTTCTTACGAGCAGGTGGATGTTGAGAAGAATCATTTTAAAGAAGGAACAGGTTTAGGACTTGCAATTTCAAAGCAGTTGGTAAATTTAATGAATGGTAGTATAGGTGTTGAAAGTCAGTATGGAGAGGGAAGCACTTTTTATTTTACTGTTCCACAGATAATTGTAGCAGACACATCAGATGACGAAGCATATGGCGATGCATCAGAGACAAATAGTATGACATTCATAGCACCTAAGGCACACATATTGGTAGTGGATGATAATGAAATGAACATAAAGGTTATTAAGGCATTGCTGGAGCCGTTTAACCTATGCATTGATATCGCTGTTAATGGTAAGGAAGCGTTAGATATGGTTACGAAGTATACATATGACCTGGTATTTATGGACCATATGATGCCTGTTATGGATGGTATAGAAGCTACTAATGAGATACGCAAGCTTGAGGGAGAGTGTTATAGTACATTGCCTATAATAGCATTAACCGCAAATGTTACGGAAGAGGCGAGGGAACTATTCTTGAAAGAGCAAATGAATGATTTTGTTGCCAAGCCTATTAGAAGCGTGGAACTGAAGAAATGTTTATTAAGATGGCTGCCAAAAGATTTAATTGAAGTACAAATTGAGGATGTTGATACAAAATCGGATAAAGAAATAAAAGACAATACCGAAATATTACCGGTTATAGACGGTTTGAATGTGGAAGAAGGAATTAGAAATTGTGGTTCAAAGAAATTATTTTTAGAACTCATACAAGATTTTTATAAGCTTATAGATTCTAAAAGTTTAACAATTGAAAAGTTTCTTGAAGAAGGTATGATTCGTGATTATACAATCGAGGTTCACGCATTAAAGAATGTTGCACGAATGATAGGTGCTACTGAGTTATCCGAGTTAGCGTATGAGTTAGAAAAACTGGGAAATGAAAATGATACAGAACAGATAGAACTGAAAACACCGGAATTATTACAGCGGTATAGAGGCTATAAGACAGTTCTTGAAGAATATGGGAAAACAAAATCCCAAAATACTACGAAGGTATCATATTCACAGATGAAAAGCACGTTGATGCGTGTTCATGATGCTATGGACAACTTTGATTTGGATGAAGCAGATAAGGCTATGGCAGAATTAGAAACTTATGAATTTGCGGATGATATAAAGGAAATGCTGGAAGAACTTAGAGTATATCTGGCAGATGTAGCAATGGAGGACGTTATCAAAATAACAGAAGCTATGTGTGATAAACTTGAAGAACATCAGGAATAGCGGAAAAAGTAATTTTAGATGATTAAGAAGATATCCCTATCACAATATTAAGTGATAGGGATTTTTATGTGCGTACCGAAGTTGGAAGTGAATTCTGCATAAAATAAGGCTTATATAAAAGTAACCTTTATTACTTGGATATATATTGTATATAAATAAGTTTTATAAAAATATATCAGCCGGAAAACTCCGACATTTCCGTCGCTTGGATGGGAGTATACAGATAACTTTTTGAATATTGTTCGGTGGAATATATATGATATAATATAAGGCAGAAAATTTGAAGTTGGTGGTGAGAATACGATGAGTTTTATATTCGTGAAGGTAGATGATTGCGATTTAGAACAATATAAAAAAGATATGCAGGAGGCATTTCAAAAAGGCTTTGAAGAAGATTTTGGCAAGACGGATGAAATTATTTTGCTGGAAGAAGATATAAATAGGTCGTTGACTACAAAAGGTTCAGTTGTCTATAAAGCAGTTGTAGATAATGAAATAGTCGGAGGAGCAGTTGTCGTAATTGATGAAGAAACACAACATAATCATTTAGATTTTCTTTATGTAAAATATGG
>JAFPAQ010000249.1 GCA_017424235.1 Lachnospiraceae bacterium
ATGAAACTTAGAACTTCTTTGCGAAAGAGCCTTTGCTCTAAGCAATTAGAAGTTCTTTTCATACTATTTATGAAAAATGTGTTTATATATTTTCTTGAAAATCCTGTAAAAATATCTTAAACAATAAAAAAAAGCAAACCTTTGAGTTTTTAGTGCCATATAACGCAAAGTACTTATCTTTTTACAGGCATATACCTCATTTAATAAAATATGAAATTCCTCTAACTGTAGTTCAGCATTTGCTCTTCGGTTCCTGTAAATAAATGATTTATATACGTTATGATCCGAATATAATACAGTGACTCTGGAGACCCAGTCGAAAAGATATATTGACTTTATGACAAGCATGTCATCTTCTGTAACATTATCCTGCTTAAGGGCAAATCTAATAAGCTTGTGATATATGTATTTGGTATCCTCTATTGCATTAGGATAATATTTTAGAGACAGTGAATTCTCACTTCTTCTCACATAATGATAAAGTGGCATGTTTACCATACCCATTTTACCTGATATCTTCTCCAGATATTCTATATTAAATTCCAAATCCTCTGCATTTTTTACATCATCAGAAAAATATATATTATTATTTTTTATAGCTTCAACACTATACATTTTATTGGTAACAAAATTAAAAAGTGACAGCCAGCACAGGTATGCTATTTTATTTCTGTCAAACACAACATATTTTTCCTTACCCTCATGCACGTTGGATTTGTTTTCCATTGTTCCGACAAGAGCATCAACCTGCATACCACACATGACAAAAGCCAGCTCAACTTTTTGTTCTTCCCACATTTGCATAGCATAAATATACTGCTCTATAAGTATATTTTCCATATAATCATCGGCATCAATAAATATAATATACTTGCCACTACATTGACGGATTCCCAGATTTCTCGCACTTGATACTCCATTATTTTGAGTTGAAATCACTCTTATACGAGAATCCTTCAACGCATACTCATTACATATATCAGGAGTATCATCTGTTGACCCGTCATCTATTATTATCAGCTCAAAATTTTTATAGCTCTGAGTCAGTACAGAATCTATGCTTTTTTTAATAAATGGTGCTGCATTATATGCAGCAAGTACAACAGATACCTTATCTGACATCTTAATAACCATGCCCTTCACACTAATCCTTATTTCTTAATTACCTTTTTCAATCTGTCTTTTGTGGTAAATATGTATTCAACTATTTTTTGCCCACGTTCAATACCAAATATCCTGCGAATCAACTGAATATATTTTACAAGCCTTCTTTCCTTCTCAGAATGCCAGGAACCACGATAATGATGAATTGAATATGTATTTGAAGTAATTTTTACCCTTCCTGTCATATAATCAATCGGACACATATAATCGACCGGAAAAACCTCAAAACCTGCAACTGTCTGTCTTTCTCCGTTTTGAATCAGACCATGCTTTAGTAATACCTCGGTGCGACATCTCGGACTTTCCTTTAGATTAAGGCTTCCATCTGCAAAAATGAACTCCATATCTCTATACATTTCCATCATCTCCAATACAATCGGATGATGGAAAACCGCACCAAAGCCTTGTCCATCATTTACGAACTCACAATTCTCAAATCCTATAAATGCCTCATATCCCAGTAAATCATCAAGTCCCTTTAAAAGCTCGACATCTGTATCCAGATATATACCTCCATAGTTATACACTGCAAAAAGTCTTACATAATCAGACACAAAACTCCATTTTTCTGCACTTGCTGCCTGCTCAACATATCTGCAACAATGAATGTCAAAATTGTCTTCATTCCAAAGCATAAACTTATATTCAGGACACTTCCTTTTCCAGGAAGCAATATAATCTTTCTCAGCCTGAGACATATCACCATGTCCAAACCAGCAATAATGAATTATTTTAGGTATCTGAGGCTTTTGCATATTCACTACCCCCAAATTTGTGATAAACTATAACTATTCAGTTCATTCATAGTTACGAGGAGAAATAAATGTTTTATTCGATAATAATTCCATTTTATAATGCCGAAAAAACCATTGAAAGATGTATAAAAAGCATACTCATACAGGATTTTACTGACTATGAAGTACTTTTGGTAAATGACGGTTCATATGACAAGTCTGGTGAAAAAGTATCAGCTCTAATTGAAAATGACATGAGGTTTACTCTTATAAATAATAAGCATGCCGGTGTATCACACTCAAGAAATACCGGTATATCCAATGTCAAAGGCGACTTTGTAATGTTTGTCGATGCTGATGACTCATTAGAACCTCTCTGCCTTAAAATGATACATGATACTATTTTGTCTGAACATTGTCAAATACTTATATTTGGATACAATACAATAAAAAACAACATCAAAACCCCTTATGTATCTGAATTAATCTCACCTGTAAATACAAATACTGCCCTGAACGCTCTTTATACAGATTGCTCTGTTGAAGGGTTTTCATGGAATAAAGTTTTTTCTGCAAATATGCTTTTAAAATACAGATTTGATGAAGCTTTAAGTCACTGTGAAGATTTGGTTTTTAACACAATATTATTATCTGAATGTTCTCAAAATGTGTATGTACTTCCCATGCCTTTATACAACTATTATCAGTCCAATACAAGTCAGACAACACATTTTTTTAATGATGATATGACCTTTTGTTATGATCCGGCATTTAAAAAAATAGAAAGCTATCTATCGACTACAGGTATTAAAAACAATAACGAGATACTTACAAATGTACGGCACAAATATCTTGAAATACTACAATATACCATGTACTGCCTGCTGACTTCAAAGCCATTTAATTCCAAAAATATTAATATTTTAAAGAAATTACTATTCAAAAATATTACGCGATTACTTAATGATAAGCACTATAAAATTCGTCAAAAAATGCATTATTTTATCCTTTGTATAATGCCAAAATTATATGCCATATTAAAGCTAATATAGATATTATCCGGCGTTATCAATATTTAATTATTTTCCATATTACTGCTTTAAGCTTATAAATAAAAGGTATATTTTTATTGCAATATATTGCATTAAACTGTGTATTATATCTACAAATAAGCTCTTTACATAGCTTTGATTTGGATTTATCCTTATGCACTATTCTGTAGATATATTTTATATAATCCATATAATGAATAACTGACAATGCCTCTATTTCATCTTCACTTTTATAGCCAAAATATAATATTTTCTGTTGCATTGCATCAAGTATATCTTCTATTCTTTTGTCGGATATCTCAGACATAATGCTACCTTTGCGCTGTCTGTAAAAGTACATTTCATCGCCCGAATAAATGACTTTTTTTGCCCTGTAAAGCAATTTATATGTAGTAAATTCATCCTCGTGAAATCTGTTTACAGGAAAACTTATTCCCTCCCACAAAATCCTTTTATACAGCTTGTTATATATAACTGAGCATAGAGTATTACCGGTTATCATCTCACATACAGCCATTTTTCCATCCATTATGAACTGAATATTTTGGGTAAATGACTCTGTTTTACCATCCTCCCACACCTTCATTACTCCACAGGCTGCAATATCAGACTGCGATTTGGTGATTAACAAAAAAAGGGTTTTTATAGTATCTTTGTCAATCCAGTCATCACTGTCTACAAAGAAAAGATAATCGCCCGTTGCAGATAGAATGCCTGTATTTCTTGCCGCTGAAAGCCCCTGATTGCTCTGATGTATGACTTTTATTCTCTTATCCTCAGCTGCAAAATCATCACATATAGTTGATGATTTATCAGTTGAACCATCATCAACTATAATGATTTCAAGCTTTGAATAGGTCTGATTTACAACTGATTGAATACATTTTTTTACATATTTTTCAACATTGTAAACAGGTATTATCACGCTGACTTTTACCATATAAATGCTCCTAATTACCTACTGAATCAATTATTTTCAATAAGTTTTTAAGATAATATTTGTCATTAAATTCTTCATGTTCCTTCATACGTTTATCTGCAATATCAAGTCTTTTAGACATTTCTTCTTCACTTATATTTATTACTTCCTGCATTGAATCAGCTAATTTTTTTACACGATACTGATCATTTTTTATAAGAATTGGATATTCTCTGCCTGTTATATCCGAAATCGAACCGCTGTCAAAGGCAATAAGCATTTTTTTCATGCTCATTGCTTCAAGTGCTACCATACCAAACGGTTCTTCCCATACCGAAGGCATTACAATAGTATCTGCACAGCTATATAGCTGTGGCATATCATCAGGTAACACCTTACCTGTAAAAATAACATGTCCTGTAACACCTGCAATATCATTTATAAGCATTTCGTAAGCAGTCTCTTTTCTCTTATTTGCAACAGAATCACCTGCAATTACAAGATAACAGTTATCATTTGTCTTTCTGACCTGCCTAAATGCCTGTAAAAGCTCCATAACACCCTTTTGTGGTATTATTCTTCCTGAATACATAAAGATATATCCTTTATTTGGTATTTTATATTTATCCTTGATTTTATTAATTGTATCAGCCTCTGTTTTATTATCTGAGAATTTGTTACAGTCTACTGCATTCCATAAGCACTCACATTTTATATTATTTATACTTTTTTCTATCTGTTTTTTCAAAAACTGACTTGCTGCAATAACTGTAACATTTGAGGCAGACATAAGTCTAAAATCATATATCGAGCGATAACAATCCATGTTATTATGAACATGAAAAAATACCTTTGATTTACGTGATATATACCTCTTGAATATTCTATATGTTGATGACATATTTTCAAAAATGACATAATCATACACATTACTTTTATTTCTTCTGATAAATGAATCAAGCAAAATGTAATCTGATAATCTATAGGATTTTTTGCATCTGAACTGCCTTACCATTCTGTCACAAAACCTGTCTGCAAAACTTGTAATGTTCCCCTTTTTAATCTTAATAATATCCGTATTTTTGTAATTGTCACTATTAATTTTTTCATTATCCATGGTATACAAATCAATATGAAATCCCCTGTTTTGTTCATTTTGATCTATAAGTTTTGTTATCAACTCTTCAACTGCACCACCTGATACATTTGGCACAGGAAGAATAAATGGTGTAATAATTGCAATTCTTTTCATTTGTATAATTCCTTTTAAAAATAAAAACTATTCCTGAAATATCTTATATCAACTCTTACCGGTCAACTTTATCAGTCCTCCATATCTACATGGAATAAGAATAAATTTGTCCGACACATAAGCTATATCCGGGTTGCCTTCTATTTTAAATTTATTCTTTAATACCGGTGAATTGATGTATTTTACATCAACTATATATATCTCTCCATTATCTGTATTTGAGACCACCAGAGTTTTTCCATCACTGCTGCATTTTCCCCTTAAATCCGCACCTGGTATCTCTATAACATCCGATGCATCGTTATGTATGAAATCCAAGTATGCATAACCACCATCTGTTATTTCTATGGCATAATCTCCGACCTGCGTAATACCTCCACTACCACAGAAATAGGCATTTTCTATAAGGCTTTCAGCTAAGTCACCATTCTCACAAGAGTATACACATATATTTTCATTGCCATAAGCCAGTACATATTTATTTGCTATTCTTCCCTTTGCAATGCTTCTAAACGGCATCAGACCTGTAGAATTGCCACTCATGGTCACCTTTATATTTTCAAAATCTGAAATATCCGCAAACGCATATCCATATTCCGAAGTCTGTGCCAAAAGATATTTTGCATCAGGCGTATATTCTACCTGAGTTACAGAATGTAAAGCATCATCATTATTAAATCTTTGTACTGCTTCAATTTCTTTTTCGATACTATATACACCTATGCCTCCTTCACTCTCAGCTGTAAAAAGGTAATTATTATATACCTTTACATCCTTTACAGAATATCCTGTATCAAATGTTTGAACTACATTCAAATCGGCGTCAAGCTTTACTATTCCTTTGTCGCCACAGGCAACATATATGTCTTCATCTTTAGAATCAACTGCCCATACACAGCCATCTGTCTTAAATTTACTTACTTCATAACCATCTGTAACTGTTTCCATAGTATCTTTTTCAAGACTGTAATTTGCTGAGTAATCTCTGGCTATTGGCTTACAGTTTGCATCTTCAATCCTGTAAATGCCCAGATTGGCTAATCCTAAATATATTGCTCTGTCATCTAATAAAATATTATTAAGGTAAGCCTTCTGACTCTGTGCTTCACTGTTTTCTGATATCAGATAACAGCTTCTGATACATACAGGCTGCTTCAAATCCGAAATATCATATATATATAATCCCTCAAATGTATCTGTAAAATATGCATAATTACCGATTACCTGAATATCACATACTACATTGTAAACAGATGAACCTGTACCCTGCGGTTTAACTGTTGAAAGATGTATAGGCACAGTCTTATCGGAAACATCATATATCTCCATTCCACTTCCTGCATTAATATCAAGATATGATGCAGAACTAATCTCACTTGATGAACAATCCCCTGTAGCTGCATATAAAACATCGTCTGCCACTGTCATATTTATACATATACCACCGGTTTTTATCTGTGATAAATATTTTGGTGAATACAGATTGCTTATATCATATATATCTATGCAATTATTATCATAAGCTGATACATATAGATAATCTCCCTCTACAAAACAGCTTTTATACTGAGCATCAGCAGAGATATTATTTATAAATTCAGGCTTTGATGGATTGGATACATCAACTATCTCCACGCCAAGATATCCGCAACATAAAAATACATAATCACCACTGACCTTGATATCAGAAGCTGTTTCAAGCGAATCATAATGTGCTGTTTTTCTGATATCAGATATATCTGATATGTCTATTATATACATTCCATTCTGACCTGAAGTAACTGCTAACATCTGTTCGTCTGATATAAATTCCATATCTGCTGCCCCAAAAATTTCATTGCATACAGAGGCTGTCTCATATCCGTTTTCTGCTTTTCTATATATGACAAGCCTGTCACTTTCCAGACTTAAAAAGCTGTCATCCTTTTTTAACAGCTTAATACTTTTGGAATCAATAAGTCTTTGTCTGTCTGTAAAGCTTACATAATTAGGTTCATAACCATAAAAAACACCCATTTCAAGCTCTGATATATCATAATTTTTACCGTAATTCACCAAATATACTTCATCAATTACTATATTTGAAAATTCTGATGTAATCTCAAAATCAAAACCATCTATTCCGGTAATGCCGCTTATTGGAATATATACCTTTTGCTGACTGTCTGACACATACACAGATGTGTTTTTACCGGCACAGCTTACATTGAGATTTACATTATCGCCCAATAAACTTACTTTAAACTCAAGCACCAGTATATCATTCTCATCAACACTCACATTAATTTTATCAAAGGATGCCCTTGCATTAATCTGTTTCTGATATATGCTATTGCATGCAACATCCTCCAAAAACTGTTGCGGACTGACTAAAATCTCTCCTACAGCATTACCATTTATAACCTCATATGCACTTATAAGCTCAGACTGTGCAGCCTGTACAGCATTTCCTTCTATACTGATTTTATAATTGTCTCTATTATTTTTTTCTTCCTGATGGTACTGCTTTGCCTGTTCCATCAGTTCCATGGATTCCAATTCTTCTTTATTTTTCTGCCACAAAATACATCCCATAAGAAGAATTATTCCTAAAATCATTACAACAATTTCAATAATTCTTTTTTTCATAGTAATACCCATTAGTACAGCGATTTCTATAATATAACATTTACCTATTTTACTATTTTTATATTTGGAAGCTCAATATTTCCCCAGGATTTACTTACCCATACCATGCCTTCATTATATGTATTTTTCTTTTCAAACGAAAGTCCATCTATACAGTCAAGATCCTCTGATATTCCAAGTCCATTCACTGTATACAGAGTATATATAGTCTTGTAACGACCCGGCTTTAACCATGAAATATCTATATCAAAAACCGCATCTGAATAATCTCCTCGCACTCCACTGTGAAAATCCTTTAAAACTGCCGTTGCAATAGGATTTTCTTTTTCATCACGCACCTCAAACCTGAGACTGAGATTGTTTACATCTTTATTATACCGCCAGCTGTAATATAGCTTTATATTCTCATCATCATAAAATACTGCCTGCTCTCTGTCTACATATTCGACCACTTCGGTACGCACATCATCACGTGTAAGCCAGGTAAAGCGCCTGCTCTTAGAATAGTCACACCGAACCTCACAGTCCTGATCAATTCCATAATAATTATTTATGGCATCTGCTGTATCCCCGTCAAAAATAAGCTTTCCATGATCCAGCACAAGACACCTGTTACAAAAACGGCTTATTGTATTCATATTGTGACTCACGCATATGACAGTTCTGTCATCTTTGCTTATAAGCTCTCTTATCTTATCAAGACATTTATTCTGAAACTTTACATCTCCAACTGACAATACCTCATCAAGTATCATTATTTCGGATTCAAGAAAAGCAGATACTGCAAAAGCAAGCTTTACATACATACCTGATGAGTATCTTTTTACCGGAGTATCTATAAAATCACGACACTCTGAAAATTCGATAATATCCTCGAGCTTATTATCTATTTCCTTTCTGGTCATACCAATTATAGTACCATTTATATAAATATTTTCCCTGCCGCTAAGCTCCGGATGAAATCCTGTTCCTACCTCCAGCAGACTCGACATTGTTCCATCGATATACACTGTCCCTTGTGATGGAACAGTAATATGAGAAAGTATCTTAAGTAATGTTGATTTGCCGGCTCCATTGCCACCGATTAGACCTACTGCTTCACCTTTTTTTATCTCAAAGCTTACATTGTCAAGTGCCTTGAGAAGCTTTCTGCCACTCTTTTTTCCTTCCTTTTTTGCTTTTTTATCTGCTAAAAATGAATGAAAATCTATCGCACCTAATCTATATTCCTTACTTACATTCTCTACTTTAATAATAATATCTTCCTGAGTCATATATCATAACCTGTAGCCTTTCTTGTCCTTAACTGTATTGTAAGGATGTCATAGTCAAAATCCCTGACTATGATACCTATGGATTGTTACATAATCACACTGTATCAACAAAATCCTTCTCAACAATATTGAACAGTATAAGTCCGATAAAAAATACAATCACTGTAATCACAGTGCTTAATAAAAGATGTGGTACCGAAACCGTACCCAGTCCAAAAAATCCATATCTGAATATCTCTATTAACGGTGCTATCGGATTTAATAAAGCAATATCTCTTAACCAGCCTTCAAGACTGGAAACAGGAAAGATAACAGGAGATATATACATAAGTATCTTAAGTGCAAAATTGACAACAAATATCAAATCCCTGTACTTAATGGTAAGCGAAGATATTATCAGTCCACATCCTGCTCCCAGTATGGAAATCTGCAAAATTACCACAGGCAAGTACAAAATCCACCAACCGGGTCTTATATCACTACCCGTAAAAACAAAAATGAAATATACTACAATAAATATCCCCATATCCATCGCAAATCCAATAAACTTTGACAATACGTTTGAAATCGGTATTATCATTCGTGGGAAATAAACCTTTCCGAATATGTACGCATTACTAACAAATATATCCGCATTTCTGCCAAAACAGTCGGAAAAAAGCCCCCATATAAGATTACCTGCCATAAAAAACAAAAACTGTGGACAACCATCAGTGGAAACTCCTACCACTGTACCAAATATAAGAGAAAAAACACCACTGGTCATAAGCGGTCCCAGTATATAATACAAAGGACTAAGTATAGTCTGTTTATATTTTATCGCATAATTTTTACGCACCAGCATAAGGCATAAATCCCTGTATGCCCATAACTGTTTCCACTTAAAAGAAAAAGGAGACTCTTTTGGTCTTATTACAGTTTTCCATTGTTTATCTGCTTTATATGTAGTATTCACGACAAAAACCTCCTAACAAGATATTCTACCTGATTTTAATATCTTATTATTTTCCCTGTTTCATTTTTGGGTAGCTCGTCAACAAAGTATATATTTCTTATTTGTCTGTAAAATAACACACTACTGTTATACTCTGCAATTTTCTCCCTGATTTCTTTCTCATCTGTCTTTTTATTGTTCTTTACGATTTTAATGGCTATTTTACCGTTTTCTTCATACACAAGACATTCTGATATATTTTCACAGTTTAATAACTCATTTTCTATCTCTTCAGGTGATATATTTTCTCCATTAGATAAAATAATCAGATTCTTTTTTCGACCTGTAATGCGCAGACATCCATTTTCATCAAAGTATCCAAGGTCTCCTGTATACAGTGAACCATTTCTCAATATCTTTGCAGTTTCCTGCGGATTCTTATAATACCCCATCATTACTGATTTCGAGGTAATAACAACCTCATTGTCAACAATATCTATCTTTAGACCATCATATATTTTTCCACTTATTCTGTTATTGACTATATCATAATATGTATACGAACCCATTCCTGCAGTCTCTGTCATTCCATATCCGTTAATAAGAGCAACTCCATTTTGGGCAAAGAATTTGATACATTCAACCGATAAAGGGGCTCCCGAACATGTTATACTGCTGACACCTTCAATTACACTACCGGCATTTTCACTTTTCATGAGCTTTTTCTTTATCATTTCCACATACATAGGAACCACAACTAAAACAGTTGGCTTCATAACTTTAACAGCATTCCAAAAATATTTAGGACTGTTTAAAATACAAATTGTACCTCCGGAGGTTAGTAAGGTTGCAAGTGCAACCGCACCAATATGATAAAATGGTAAGGTACACAGCATCCTGCATGAAGTATCAGACTGAGTCTGTGCAAGCATGGATGTATTGGCTGCAAAAAGACAGTTCTCATTTGACAGACACACTCCCTTTACATTTCCGGTCGTTCCCGATGAAAACAATAAACATGCCATGTCATCTTTTTTGATAATCCTGTCTTTTAGCTTTTTATCTGCATTATCCCTTTTTGGAAATGCCATAAGCTCATGTCTGATACCCTCACTTAATTCCTGACAGTTTTCTGAAACAAACATGTACTCCACATCTGTCCACTTTTCCAATTGATAATTCTCTTCTTTTGGTATATTATGTGAAAACAAAACAGCAACATTTCCTGTTACCACAACAGCATAATAATAGACAAACCACAGATAACTGTTTTCTGTACAAATTCCCAGATTTTTTCCTACAAATCCAAGCTCTTCTATATTCTCTGCAACAGCACACACATCATTGTAAAATTCATTATAAGTGACACTCTTTACATTCAATTCATTATCAAAATATTCAAATGCCGTATTTTGGGAATAATTTGCTCTTATCAAGTTCATAAAATCAATATAATTATCCATATCTTTATCCACTCTTAATCCTACCACACTATGCCAACAGACTATGTGTTAACCCTTATTTTCAATCAAATCAACTATATCATTAACTGTTACTATTGTCGAAATCTCTTTTTCGGAAAATTTTTTCCCGAATTTCTCCTCAAACAAAGAAAAAATGGTAAATATTTCAAGTGAAGATAATTCAAGATCGTCAAATAAATCACTGTCTCCATTGATATCTTCTTCAATTTCTGTTTCCTTAACTATTATATCAATTACACTTTTTAAAACTTCTTCTCTCATATTAATCTCCATTTCTACTACTTATTTTTCCTAAAAAATATTTGGTTCTGTCAATAAATACAAATCCTAATGATATCAGTATGAGCTTTGCGACTATTGCAATAAAAACTCCCGGCAAAGGATGTATTCTTGAACCGTCAGTCAACAGATACCATGGAAAACATATACTCTCAACCGTATGAATACAAATTATCCATAATGAATATCTTCCTACTTTTTTAACTGCTGAAATTATTATTCCTGAGTATTCATTTATATGTATTGATATCCTAAGCATAATAAATCCCACAACTCCAGAGAATATTATATCAAATATCCCAAGGTCATATATATTATTTGCCATTTCAACACGTCCAATCGCACCACCAATAACTGCACAAATACCCATCGCGATTTTTTGTGGTACACTGAACTGCTTTTCCAAAAGCTTATCCTTTTTTATCCTGTATCCTGCATAAAGATATCCTGTAAAAATCAAGGACTGTTGAAAACAGAAGGGCCATATTCCATATCCGGATAAAAACAGACCGGTTACTGTCACGATTAAAACCAGTATTTTCTGCATTTTCGTATTATCCGTCTGCATTATCATATTTAAAATAATCCAGCTGTTCATCAGGGCAATCATAAACCATATCGGACCACAAGTGTATAATGCATATTCACCAATTACAATATCAGACTCTCCGCTTACTACAAGTATAAATGCCAATACCTCGCGTATCATCTCTTTAATAGCTCCTGCTTTCCATCTGAAAAACAGGTAATGTACAACAGGAAAAATCACGGCTATTGCTATAGTGACCAAAATATAAGGTTTTAGAATGTATCCGGCCTGCTGCTTTATACATGACCATACTTTCTTTTTTCTAAATCCGTACCCACTTATCATAATGAACATTGCCATCGTTCCATAACCTAAACACAAATATAATATTCTTAAAGGTATTATCTCTAAAACACTTAGTGTTGTATCCGATGCCAGGTTAAACTGATTTAATAAATGACCTATAACAATTATACATACTGAAAATCCTTTTACAAAATCAAACATACCAATGCTATTTTTCATATGCAATTCCTCCTAAAAACTGATACAAATATCATTTTTTATTCTTCTGCCATAAATAATTTCTCAATCTTTTGCATCTGATCATCCCAGTATTCTTTATGAGTCTTTATTTTTATTCTATTGCTGTACTCTTTTGAAAGTTCAGGATTTTCAATGACCTTTTTCATTCCATAATATATTCCCTTAAAAGAATTTTCCATAACAATTCCATTACTCTCCAAACCGAGAAGCTCCATTACACCGGAACATTCTGTAAGCATAAGTGGTTTACCCACAATAGCTGCCTCCTGACTTACATATGAATATCCTTCATAACGTGATGTGGACAAGAACCAGTCAGCCTGTCTGACATACTTATGTGGATTTTTCTTAGCTCCAAGCAAATATACATTATCAAGATGATACCTGCGTATCTGATCTTCAAGACTATGTAAAACCTGATAGTTATTACACTTTTCACCACCACCAATTATCCATACATCATATTCATATCCGTCAGAATTTAATAAATTACATACCTCCATCAACACATCATATCCTTTTTGTATATTTAATCTTCCAACAGATACAAACAATGGTCTTTCACTACGAAAAATATCCTCCACAGGCTCTTCAGCTTTGCTAACAATATCATCTTTATCAACAGGATTATACGTTACTGTCAGATTTCCCGGATTACCTATAACTGTCTTAATACTTTCTTCAATTACTTTTGATACGCATATGATTTTATTATAATTTTTCATAATAGCAATTTCTGCTTCAGCTGTTTTATAAATATCACCTGTGTAGTATGATTTTGAATAATCGGTGTGAACCCATGCTATTTTATACGGTATATCGCCTGCAAATATAAGTGCATCATTCATTGTCCAGCCCTCCTTCATACAAAGAAGGACATCAAATTTTTGATTATTGATTGCTTTTTTTATTTCATTTATCTGTAAACGATGCTTAATTCTTCCGACTGTCATTGCAAATACATTACCACTATATTCATTATTCAATGCACCAAAGCTCATATAATGTACATTATCAGGAAGTACCTTTTTATGATCATTATTATTCTCTTTTGTCATTACTGTTATTTCATACTTATTGTGAAAATAATTAACTATATCAAGCATTAATTTCTCCACTCCACCACCTTGAAGAAGATCATTAATTATCAAAATTTTTTTCATATATATATCCCTTATCTGCTCAGTGTTAAAATGTTACTTCTCAACATTACTATCTATTAATATAACTCATAAGACTGCTAACATATTTTTTCTTCATTTCATCAGCTTTACCGGATGAATATTTACCATCCAAAATATTGCATATTCCAGTCCTTACTCCGGACATTTTAGATATTATGTCTTCATTTGAAATAACAGACAAAGACTGTCTTCGATATGTATAATTGTATAATATATCAGGAAGTTTTATCCATCTGTCTGCATAAAGCAGAGTTTCAACCGTAAACGGAATATCCTCCGCATATTTGATGCTTTCATCAAACATAATATTATATTCATCAAGCAATGATTTGCGATATGCCTGCATCCAGACCTCCCATCCTGCCTTATACTGCAAAATATCCTGACATATTACATCATCTCTGTTTTCTTCGTTAAAGCTAATCTCTTTAATCATGCTGTCAAATCGCATTTCATATAAAAGCTTTTGCTGCTCATCAACTCTCCTTGCGCAAAATGAGCATATATCGTATCCCTCATTTAGTTTGTCCGAAACTTTTAATAAAAGCTCCTTTTCTATGTAATCATCTGAATCAACAAAAATTATATAAGAACCTTTGGCATTTTTAAGCCCTGTGTTTCTTGCACCCGCAAGTCCTTTGTTTTTCTGATGGATCACCCTGCATCTGGTATCCTTTTTGCAATATTCATCACATATTTTACCCGAGTTATCCGTGGAGCCATCATCAACCATTATTAATTCAAATTTACGATATGCCTGTTTAAGTATCGAATTCAGACATCTTTCAAGAAAAGGCTCCACATTATATACCGGCACTATCACACTAAAAAGCTCTGCCATTTAACTCTTAATACCTCCATTTAATACCTGCTGCCTTATGATATATTCCCGGGAAAAAGCAAAATATCCCACCTGAAATCTTATCCTTTATATTCAGCACTGACCAATATTTAAAATAATATTTTCTATATCTGCTCACAATATCCTTCACTGCCTGTTTTATCTGACTGTCTTTTCGCCAACACCTTTCTTTACAAAAAATATCATAGAAACTGTTGGCTTCTCTTAATATATGATGCACTGCACCATCTAATAATTGCGGATAATTCTTTGAAAAAAAATCTGCTCTTTCCTGCAAAGCATCAAATAACACAATATGCTTTATCTGGCTGTGAGAATCTATTTTGCTCATAAAGCTTTCTTCATGCTGCCTGTAAAAGTAAAAGCTATCTTCTGACACACATATTTTTTTTGCCTTTGAAATCAACCTGTGTGTAACAAATTCATCCTCATGCCACTTTCCCTCAGGATAACGTATATCCTCAAAAAGCTTTCGCTTATACAAAGTTCCCCATGCTGTTATAAGACTTGTAGTCTCTTCATTTCTCCAGTCATTTAATCGTGAAAGAGCTTCTGATGCAGAATATATTTTATAGCTCCCCATATACTGAGTTTGTGCTGCTTCTTTGCTTTCAAAATATAATGAATACTGCCCTACTGCCATATCAGCATCTGTTTTATTTATTAATGACAAAAGCCTTTCCAAAGTAGTTATATCAACAAAATCATCCGAATCTATGAAAAATATATATTTACCCCTTGCTATATCTATTCCCGTATTTCTGGCCCCGGCAAGTCCTTTATTATTCTGATGTATTACCTGTATGCGAGAATCCTTATCTCTGTATTTTTCACATATCTGACCACTTGAATCTGTCGAACCATCATCAACAAGGATAATCTCAAGCTTTACACAGGTCTGTCCTATTATGGAATCAAGACATCTTCCTAAATATTTTTCAACATTATAAACAGGAATGATTACCGAAATAAGCTCATTCAAATCATCACTATTCATTCTAGTCCCCTTTTCCAAAAATTATATGTTTTATCTCTCTCAAAAATTTGAAAAATGCAATGTCAAAAGGAGTAAGCCCATTGTCCAGCAAAAGTCTTTTTTCAAGAAAAACTATTTCTTCCTGTTTTGCCACTTTATAAAACTTCATCTCTTCAAAATACAATTTCATTGCGTAAAATTGTATCTTCTTCTTTTTTTTATTATACAAATCAAAATGTTCCCAAAATTCTTTGTATTTTTTGTACACAAATGATATATCCTCTACACGCCTGTTCCTGTTATCATTTCCTTTGCCTAAAGACCCCTCTCTGTCAAACAGATAATAGTAATTACAGTTTTCTACAAATGTCATTTTATTATAAGCCTTTATATAATTGATCAAAAAAGCATAATCCTCCGCAAATGAACGACCTTCTTCAAATAATAGATTATTATTTATTATATTTTCACGCAAAAAGCACTTATTCCACAATACACTAAAATAGTTATCAATTGGATTTTTAAGCATTGCATGCATATAATCCTCAAAAGAAGAATTATCTTTAAAATAACTCTTTTCAATCTGCCTGGATTTTTTTTCGTAACATTCATAATATCCGCAGACTGCAATATCAGCTTTGGTGCTTTCCATAGTATTTACAAAATCAGCAACATATGTATCCGCTACATAATCATCACTGTCTGCAAACATAATATATTTGCCACTTGCGTTTTCGATGCCCTTGTTTCTGGCAGCTGATACCCCTTTATTTTCCTGACAAAGCAAATGGATTCTTTCATCCTTGGCAGCATACTTTTCTATTATTGCTCTACTGGAATCAACTGAACCATCGTTTATAACAACTATCTCAATATTAGTAAAGGTCTGTTGTAATAACGAATCCAGACACCTGCCTATATACTTTTCTGCATTGTACACCGGTACAATTACTGATACCGGATTATCTCTTTTTTCTTCCACATCAAATTACCTGTTTTCTATTTTTTTGTAATTTTATAAAATAAATCTGTTTTATATTTAAAAATAATATATTTTACAAATTCTTTGGGACAGGATATTGAGTGCTTAAGCACATCCATCACCTTTTTGTCCTTTATCGCCTGATAGTACTGTTTAGAGCAATCCATTTCTGATACGCCCAAATAGTAAAGCATCATTGAAATAATCTCATAACAGGCTCTTCCCAAAGTCTTTTTTTCCTGCTCATTTAATGAATTATATTCCAGAATAAAGCTTTCAAGAATACTCATACATGCCTTCATATCTCTTTCACCAGGCAACCCATTATGTGAAAGGCTCTTTTCTCTCATTCGGTAAAGATAGCCATATTCTGACACAGTCGTCACTTTTTTTGCTTTTAATACATCAAAATATGAAAAATAAATATCCTCATAAAGCTCCAGGTCTTCACGAAAGGTTATCTTGTTATCACCAAAAAAAGACTTTTTATATAATCCACACCATATTTCATTATGGCTATCCCCGAGATTTATCCTCATATTTATCCAATCATTTCCTGTAACCGTCTTTGGCACATACAATACCTTTCTTTCAACAGTCCTTTTATCATTACCTTCAAAAATCTGAAATCCCGCATATACAATATCGGCATCTGTATTCTTTGCAGCCATATATAATTTTTCTATATAACCACTTTCAAGAATGTCATCACTGTCCATAAAAAATATGTAATTGCCCTTTGCCTTTGCAAGTCCTTTATTTCGGGCAGCACTTACTCCTTGATTTTCATAGGAATACATAAAAATATTATTGTGTCCTTGTGCATACTCCTTTGCTATTATTGCGGATTTATCTGTACTTCCATCATCTATAAGTATCACTTCCATTTCACAGCTCAATCGCTGTAAAGCAATACTCTCAATACACTCCCCGAGATATTCTTCGACATTGTATATTGGCACAATAACTGAAATCTTATCCATTATGTTTTTTCCTTAATCTTCTGTGTTTTTCATGCACTGCTTCCTTATATAGCTGTATATATCTCTCAGACAATGCTTTTGCAGCATGTTTAATTTCATATCCATTATATGTTAATTTCTTTATACTGCCATCAGATCTGTCTAACTTCTCATTTTTTATCGTGTCTACCCATTTAGAACTGTCAAGAGGACAAAACCTTACCTGACCTGTCTGATTTACTTCCTTTGTAACATGATCTGAAACAATACATTTAAGTCCATTTGCCTGAGCCTCGATAAGTACAAGCGGAAATCCCTCAAATCGTGAAGGTAACAAAAAAACATCCATCATATTATAATAATCCTGAGGGGTATCCACATTTCCCACAAAAATCACTTTTTCTTCAAGCTCATTCTCAGCAACAAGCCTCTTAATTTCATTTATTTTCCAGCCGTCACCTATCATAACCAATTTGTAACTGACAGCTTCATCCTTAAGCTCTTTTATTATTTCTATTAAAAATTCCTGGTTTTTCTGGTAATCAAAACGACCGACATTTCCCAATACTATTTCATCATCGGCTATCCCATATTTACTGCGCAAATCGCACGAAACAGTTGAATTGTATTTAAATTTATCCAGGCTTATCGCATTGGGAATCACTTCAAATGGATGATTATGATACATCCATCTGCCGGCCAAATCAGAACAGGCAAAACACTTTGTTGCATATCTGAATATATTTTTACGGCAGAACTCATAATATCTGTACTTTACCTTGTTGTTTAACACATGATGAGTATTATGACTATGTGATATACGCACAGGTATCCTGAAAAAACCGGCTATCTTTAAATACCTGTAATTCATCGCATCACTGTGTGCATGGATTATCTGGTATTTTTTACTGCCCAATATTTTTAATATTCCATAGTAGTTTTTAAATGGATGTGTCTTCATTTTAGGCAGATAATAAATAGTGCTTCCACTTGCAATTATCTCATCATCAAACACACCTTTTTGTGTACCATCCGTCTGAACCACAAAATCAATATGTATTTTTTTTCTGTCAATATTACGGAAATAATTCATCATATGGATTTCCATACCACCGTACCTTAGAATATCTCCATATACATATAAAATATTTATCATTTAAGAAATTTTCCTTCCTGCTTATCTGACTGATTTATCTGCTTACAGCAAATCGCAAGAACAAAATAAACCATATATTGGACTTCCGTTCTCATACCATTGTTATACACAATGCTGACTATTGTAATTAATGAAAACACTATTCCCATCACATTATAAATATCAGGTTTTTTGCTTTTAAATAATTGAAATGCCGATTCCAATGCAATAACAACAAATATAAGACCAAAAAGAAATAGTCCAACCAGTCCACCTTCAAGATACAAAATGTGATGACAGCAAAACATATAATTCCACTCCCCATACAGCCTTGCAAAATCACTTACAAGAAAATCAAAGGAAGCTGTCTCACAATTACCAAGTCCCATGCCAAACAACTGTAATGCCAAATCATCACCAAACCACTTGTCATTAATTTCAGATATCCCATGACTGCGGCTAAGTTTATATGCTGACCTGCTGGTCTCTTCATAATAAAAATAGCTCTTGCTACCTACAATTATGCTGTAGGAGTTTGGAAAAAATATTTCCAATAATATTATTCCTATTACAAATCCCGTTAATGACATATATGTCATTTTTACCAAAAATCTGTTATCAGGCTTTTTTATAAAAATAAACAGAATTGCACATATTGCAATTATTGCCAGGTATTCATAATAAAAAATCTTTATTTCCTCTAATGCAGCAATAATCATTGAAGAGCAAAATACAAACCACTCATAAGCACCAAGCTTATTATTTTTATATGCCTGCATTATTGACAGTATCAAAACTATGCAAAGAAGGATATTGGTATATCCATTGCACCCTACACTGCTGCCAAAAATACCTCCTAAATAATCACCCTTTTGTCCAAGAAACAAAAATTCAAAAATTACTATCAAAAAATTAATAAAATATGAAATCCGGAATAATTTCACAAGTTTCTCAATATCTGTTCTCTCCAAAAGAATAATGCAGGCAGCAAAAAACACAAATCCTCTTGCCCAGTTTCTGTATGCCCATATAATCCACAAAGGTTCACACCCCCGCACAAAGGAAACTGCTGACGTGACCACCAGCCATAAAAGCATTACACCACATACCATTTTGTGCTTTAGTAATTCTTTTTTATTTTTGTCAAATACTATCACAATTGCCAAAAGCAATGTAACCATATCCATTATGTATTTAATTGATTTAGGAAATCCCACATCAATCAACAGACCGGAAAACAATACATATATAAGTTGGAAATAAATTAAATATTTAGCTTTTTTTGTCATATATTCTTCCTTCATACACAATGATTATAACTGGTAATATTGTCGAATATTATCAAATATTATCATTACCTACAGTTTTTTGTTCGACAAGTTAAAAACTCGGGTTTTCATTTTGAAAACACCTCGCGGAATAGTGGTTGTGAATAGTTACCATTTATTATACAATACATTTGACAGTTTTTAAATACAATTGTAGAACAATAGGCAAAT
>JAFPAQ010000032.1 GCA_017424235.1 Lachnospiraceae bacterium
AGCTGCATCCGGCGGCGGCAAGCAGAATTGCGGCACTGAAAATAATCTGTTTCATATTTTTTTCTCCTGTGGTTGATTTCCGGTCAATATTATAATATATCACGTTTTGGCAGAAATATAGAAACGCCATGGAGGAGCAGTTTTACAAAATGGTTATAGAAAAAAGAGCTAAAAGAATACCTTTGCAGCATATAACAGGTGAGCAGGAGTTTATGGGGCTTACCTTCAGGGTAAATGAAAACACTCTTATTCCCAGACAGGATACTGAGGTGCTGGTTGAAGAAGCACTGAGAGAACTAAGTGACGGAATGAGAATACTTGATGTATGTACGGGTTCAGGCTGTATTTTGCTCAGTCTTATGAAATACAGTAATGAGTGTGAGGGCATAGGTCTGGATATATCTGCAAAGGCACTTGAGGTAGCAAAAGAGAATGCAAGGCTTTTGAATGTACAAAATGTAGATTTCGTTGAAAGTGATCTTTTTGAAGCTCTTGAAAATGAAAAAGTTAATGTTGGCAAAGATAGATTTTTTGATATAATAATATCGAATCCACCATATATAGAGAGTGCGGTTATAGAAACTCTTATGCCGGAAGTAAAAGACCATGAGCCGATGCTTGCACTTGATGGCAAGGAGGACGGACTGTTCTTTTACAGGAAAATTGTGGATAAGGCACCAGAATACATTCGAAAAGGTGGAAAACTTCTATTTGAAATAGGTTATAATCAGGGTGAAGCAGTAAGACAGCTTATGCTTGATAAAGGATTTACTAAGGTCGAGGTTATAAAGGATTTTGCAGGTCTTGACCGGGTGGTATGTGGAAATATTTGATTTATGCTTAGAAAGGTACAGGTATTTAGATGTTTGATAAGTTAGAAGGATTAATTGCCCGTTTTGAAGAAATCATGAATGAGCTTGCTGAACCAACAGTAGCAGATAATCAGGCAAAATTCAGAGCTCTTATGAAAGAACAAAGCGATCTTACACCATTAGTAGAGGCATATAAAGAATACAAGAAATGTAAAGAAACAGTAGAGGATTCTCTGACACTTCTCGAATCAGAGAGTGACGAGGATATGAGAGAAATGCTTAAGGAGGAGCTTAATGATGCAAAGAAACGTATCGAAGAGCTTGAAAGAGAGATAAAGATTCTTCTCCTTCCTAAGGATCCTAATGATGATAAGAACGTTATCGTTGAAATACGTGCGGGTGCAGGTGGAGATGAGGCAGCACTTTTTGCAGCAGAGATTTACCGTATGTATGTACATTATGCAGAAGGCAGACGCTGGAAGGTAGAGCTTGCAGAATGTGAAGAAATCGGTATCGGTGGTATGAAGAACGTTACCTTTATGATAAATGGTCAGGGTGCGTATTCAGTTATGAAATATGAGTCAGGTGTTCATCGTGTACAGCGTGTTCCTGAAACTGAGTCAGGTGGAAGAATCCATACATCTACAATAAGTGTAGCTGTTATGCCGGAAGTAGATGAAGACATTGATATTCAGATTGATGAAAAAGATATCCGTATTGATGTTATGCGTGCATCAGGTAATGGTGGACAGTGTGTCAATACAACAGACTCGGCGGTACGACTTACTCACTATCCTACAGGTATTGTTGTATACAGCCAGACAGAGAAGTCACAGCTTCAGAATAAAGCAAAGGCATTTGCGCTCTTAAGAGCAAAATTGTATGATATCGAGCAGCAGCAGCGCCATGATGCAGAGGCAGAGATGCGTAGAAGCCAGATTGGTACCGGCGACCGTTCAGAGAAGATAAGAACCTATAACTTCCCACAGGGACGTGTAACTGATCATCGTATCAACCTTACACTTTATAAGCTTGATAAAGTAATGAATGGAGATATTCAGGAAATCCTTGATGCCTGCATCGCAGCCGACCAGGCAGCCAAGTTAAGTAAAATGAATGAGAATTAATTAAAGCTTTGATTTATGAGTTTTCCAAAAAAGAAAAGACTGGTTTTGACATTTGTCCTGACCTGCCTTTTCTTTTTTGTATTTAAGGTTTGACCTTAATGGAGAAAATAAGGAAATATCACCATTCTCCAACCGGGCAGTCTACGGAATGTTTTCAGCCGTTTTCTGCGTATTTCAGCTTTCAATAGAGGGAACAGAACAGACAAAAAATCATGAAAAATTGCCGAATTTTTTTTACAAATTTCACTCGTTGTTATCCACAACCGGCTTAGAAAACCGGGTCAAATGAGAATCATAAGATTTTCATATGTGTCTGATTGAAAACATAAAAAGACTTTTTCAGGGCACACCGGCTATCCTTCGTCCGTTTGCCAACACATAAAGGCTGAACTGTTACTTTCTATTGTGAAAATTTTGTGTAAATACTAGATATTATTGCAACAAATTGTTACAATGTACATGATTAAAGGCCACAGTCGGTAAATGCTTTTACAGGTGTGATGATTTATGAAAGGTATTTTACATATGGAAAAGAGAGTGGAATATACATTAAATAAAGAACAGATGAAAAAACTTGAAAATGTTGCGGGCGATTTCAGAAACCTTATGATGCAGTATGAATGTGCAATGCTGGAGGTGCAGACCAAGCTGGAAGTGCTTAATAAGGAATTGGCGATTAAGAACAGTCGTAATCCCTTTGAATCAATTAAGTGCAGATTAAAATCTCCGGAGAGCATATTTGGAAAGCTTGAGAGACGTGGTATTGATTTCTCGGTAGAGAATGTAGAGAAAAATCTGAATGACATTGCAGGCATAAGAGTAATATGTTCATTTCCGGATGACATATATATGCTTGTAGACTGCCTTACTGCACAGGACGATATAATTCTTGTGGAAAAGAAGGATTATATATTAAATCCAAAGCCAAACGGTTATCGCAGTTTGCATCTTATTCTTGATATACCTATTTTTTTGACGGAAGAAAAAAAGCACATGCGTGTAGAAGTGCAGTTTAGAACCATAGCAATGGATTTTTGGGCAAGCCTTGAACACAAACTTAAATATAAGAAAAATATTGAGAATGCAGAAAGTATTTCAGAGGAGCTCAAATACTGTGCTGATATAATCAGCCAGCTTGACCGCAGAATGGAACAGATACGAACCAAGATAGATAATAATAAATATTATTCACAGACAGGAATTGTAAGTGTAGACACAAAATAGAGTGGCATTATTTGAAAGGCATATCAGAATATGGCAAAGACAGTTATTGAAGTAAAAAATCTAAAAAAGACTTATCATATAGGAGAAAACAAAGTAAAGGCATTAAGAGGGGTTTCCTTCAGTATAGAAAAAGGACAGTTTTGTGCTATAGTTGGTACTTCGGGCTCCGGCAAATCAACTCTGTTAAATATGCTTGCAGGGCTTGAAAAACCCACAGCAGGTGAAATAATCATTGCAGGAGAGCATATTGAAAATAAGACGGAAAATCAGCTTGTAAAGTTCAGACGTGAACACATAGGCTTTATCTTTCAGGCATACAATCTTATGGGAACCATGAATGCAGTAGAGAATGTGGCACTGCCACTTACCTTCAGGGGTGTGCCAAAGGCAGAAAGGACAAGGCGTGCCAAAAAGATGATACATCTGGTTGGTCTTGATAAGTATTGGGATCATAAGCCAAATCAGATGTCCGGAGGACAGCAGCAGCGTGTGGGTGTTGCAAGGGCGTTAGTACTTAAGCCTGATATAATTTTTGCTGACGAGCCTACAGGAAATCTTGATTCTAATACTTCTAATGAAATAATGGAGCTTATGAAAACAGTAGTCCGCGAAAGACATAATACACTTATAATGGTAACTCATGATAACAATCTTGCAAGCATAGCTGACAAGATTATCAGAATTGTTGATGGGCAGATAGTGGAAGTTATAGAAAATAAAAAAGAAGAAGTAGCAAACTGAGTTTGCTGCCTCTTCTTTTTTGTTAAGAAACCTTTTCAAACTGGCTTTCATAGA
The DNA here is from genome assembly GCA_017424235.1 of Lachnospiraceae bacterium. Classification (GTDB taxonomy): domain Bacteria; phylum Bacillota; class Clostridia; order Lachnospirales; family Lachnospiraceae; genus COE1. The sequence goes on from JAFPAQ010000032.1 coordinate 3,959, forward strand.
GATTTTTATAAAATCCGCCCTTTGCAAGAAGCTCTTCATGATTGCCCTGCTCGATGATATGACCATCCTTCATTACAAGAATAATATCAGCATTCTGTATTGTAGAAAGTCTGTGGGCTACGATAAAACTGGTTCTGCCTTCCATAAGCTTTTGGAAAGCATTTTGTATTTTCATTTCGGTTCTGGTATCAATCGATGAAGTAGCTTCATCAAGTATCAGCATAGGAGGCTGGCAGAGCATTATTCGTGTTATACAAAGCAACTGTTTTTGCCCCTGTGATAACTGTCCGCCATCTTCTGAGATAAATGTATCGTATCCGTTTGGAAGGCGTTTTATGAAGCTGTGGGCATGCGCAGCCCTGGCAGCAGCGATTATTTCGTCTTGTGTAGCATCAGGTTTGCCCATTATGATATTTTCACGTATTGTACCACTCTTAAGCCACGTTTCCTGCAAGACCATACCGTAGCCCGCGCGAAGTGAATTTCTTGTTATGCTGCGTATGTCGTAATCCTGATTAGTATCAGCATCACCAATACATATACTTCCTGAATTGACATCATAAAAACGCATGAGCAGATTGATAAGGGTGGTTTTTCCGCAACCTGTTGGTCCAACAATAGCGATTCTCTGACCTGTTTTTACTTCAAGATTAAAGTCTTCTATCAGTTTTTTGTCAGGCACATATGAGAAGTATACATTGTTAAGTGTAACCTTTCCATTTACATTATTTACTATTTTGGCGTCATTGGCATCCGGAATCTCGCTTTTTTCTTCGATAAGCTCAAAGATTCTGGCAGCACATGCAAGGGCGTTCTGAAGCTCAGTTAAAACCCCTGAGATTTCATTAAAAGGTTTTGTATACTGGTTAGCATAGCTTAAAAAGCATGAAAGCTGTCCGATAGAGATACCACCATTTATTGCAGTGAAAGCACCTACAATTGCAACACTGGCATATACAAGGCTGTTTACAAATCTTGTGCATGGATTTGTAAGTGATGAGAAGAAAATAGCCTTTAAGGAGCACTTCTGAAGGTCGTCATTTATGCTGTCAAATCTGGCAATAACCTCTTCCTCCTGACAATAGGACTGAACGATTTTCTGTCCACCTATCATTTCATCAATAAGCGCAGTCTGCTTACCTCTTGTCTCAGACTGGAGTTTGAACATTGAATATGTTCTCTTTGCGATAAAGCTTGCAACAAAAAGCGATAAAGGTGTAATAACGACTACTGCGATAGTTATTTTTACATTGATTGAAAGCATGAATAATAGTGTTCCGCCTATTGTAAGCACACCGCTGAAAAACTGAGTAAAGCCCATTAAAAGTCCATCTGCAAACTGGTCAACATCAGCGATAACACGGCTCACTATTTCTCCGGTTGAACGTGTGTCAATATAGTTTAATGGCAGTATTTCAAGCTTTTTAATAGCTTCATCTCTGATATCTCTGGTAACCTGAAAGGTTATTTTGTTGTTGCAGACATTCATAAGCCACTGCGAAAGTGCAGACACTGCTATTACAATACCTACCTGGATAAGAATGTTCGAAATGGAAGCTAAATCTACTTTCCCGGCTTCAATCATACAGTCTATGGCACGTCCAATAAGTATTGGAACATAAAGCGTGGCGATAACTGTCAAAAGGGCAGTAAAAATGGAAATAAGCACATAAAACCAGTATTTGCTTATTCTGGCAAGAACTTTTTTTATTATTTCTGCCTGATTTATATTATTATTTTTAGCCATTTCTATTTCGCCTCACTTTCTTTAAACTGAGAGTTGTAAATTTCTTTATAGGTATCGCATGTGTTTAATAACTCTGCATGAGTACCGATACCTGTGATCTGTCCGTCATCAAGTACGATTATCTGGTCAGCATGCATAAGCGATGCGGCTCTTTGTGAAACTATAAATACAGTGGTATTCTCCGGAAGAGTGCGAAGTGCCTTGCGAAGTGCAGCATCTGTAGCATAGTCAAGAGCTGACGAGCTGTCATCAAGAATAAGTATTTCAGGCTTTTTGATAACTGCTCTTGCGATTGAGAGACGCTGTCTTTGCCCCCCTGAGAGATTTCTGCCCCCCTGCTCTACATATTCATCCAGCTTTTTGTCTTTCTTTTCTACGATTTCTTTAGACTGTGATATTTCCAAAGCCATTTCAAAATCAGAATCAGAAGCGGATTTATTTCCCCAGGCAATATTTTCTTTTATGCTTCCCTGAAATAACAATGTTTTCTGCATTACTATGGCAATTTTGCTGCGTAGTTCAGAAAGCTTATAATCCTTTACATTTATGCCATTTATAAGAACTTCTCCGTTTGTGGCATCATAAAAGCGGGGAATCATGTGAACAAGTGAGGTTTTACCTGAGCCTGTACCACCTATTATACCGATAGTCTGTCCCTTTAATACCTTGAAGTTCATTTCTGAAAGAGAAGGCGCGCTTGCACCCTTGTAGGTAAGCTCAACATCTTTAAATTCAACAGCTACCGCTGGATCATACTGGCTTATACTTTGAATATTATTTTTATCTAAGGAACCATCAGTCATGCTGGATTCTATATCAAATACGTTTTCAATACGTTTTGCACAGGCAAGAGCCTTGCTTATACTGACTATGAGGTTTGCAAGCTTGATAAGCTCAACGAGAATCTGAGACATATAGTTATATAGAGCAATTACCTGTCCCTGTGTAAGAGTGCCTGATTCAACACGCAAAGCACCGGTCCATATAAGGGTTATAATAGCGACATTTACTATAAGGTAGGTAAGAGGATTCATAAGTCCCGATATCTTGCCGACAAGCTTCTGTGTAGTGTAGAGATTCTGGTTTTCGTCTTCAAAGTGCTGTATTTCATCAGCTTCTTTATTAAAAGCACGGATAACTCTTACACCTTTTATATTCTCTCTTGTTATTCCAAGTATTGAGTCAAGTCCCTGCTGTACTTTGCGATACATAGGTCTTGTGAAAAGCATGATTCCAAAAACTACAATGGATAAAAGTGGTATTGTTACCACAAATATAAGTGCAGCTTTGACATCTATTGTAAAAGCCATTATCATAGCACCAAATACAATAAATGGTGAGCGAAGGAAAAGACGCAGTACAAGGTTTACACCGTTTTGTACCTGATTTATATCACTGGTCATGCGTGTGATAAGCGTTGATGTGCCGAGTGTATCCTGTTCTGTAAATGACAGTCCCTGAATATGCTTGAAAAGAGAACGACGCATATTTGTAGCACAGCCTACACCGGCTTTGGCAGCAAAGTACTGTGCTGTTACGGAACAGCTAAGTCCAACAACGGCAAGAAGAATAAGTATCATACATCTTTGAATGATGTAAGTACTGTTTTGTCCGCTTATTCCAACATCAATAATGTCTGAGATAACAAGTGGAACATACAGTTCAAAAAGTGCTTCAAGCATCTTGAATAATGGAGCGTAAAAGCATTCTTTTTTGTACTGTTTTAGATATTTCCATATTGTTTTCATGAAAAAACCTCATTTCTTATATATTATTGCAACTATATATAATACCACATAAAAAGATAAATATCAAAAATAAAAATGTCACAAAGTTAACCTGTGTACAGTAACCATTTAATCACTAAAATATTTCGAAAAAATTAATATTAAATTGACTGTTTTGTAAAAAAATATATATAATTGTATTATATTAACTGCAAATTTACAAAAAAATAAACAAAGGAGCGCGCATATGAATAATATCAAAGTAAAAGTAAGGTTAGCAATTGCCTTGTTTTTGACAATCTTTCTGGGAGTCTCAATGTATTTAATTGCACTTGGAGGATATATTGAAATTTCAATTCATACTACAGAATCTGTTGAGAATGATAAGCGTACTGCGTATGATAATAATATACAACAGCAGGTGGAGAGTGCGATTACGGCAATTGATGCTATTAATCAGGCATATAAAAATGGTGAGTTTGAATCTCTTGATGAGGCTAAGAGAGTGGCAGCAGCAATAGTCAGAAATATGCGTTATGGTGAGAATGGATATTTCTGGATAGACCAGTCTGACGGTACTAATGTTGTATTATTGGGAAATGATATTGAGGGTACTAACAGAATGAATACAGAGGACAGTAAGGGTTTTAAGATGTGTAAGGCATTTATTGAGCTTGCTGTATCTCAGGGAAGCGGTTTTACAGAGTATTACTATATGAAAGAGGGAGAGACAGAATATATCCCTAAGAGAGCATATACACAGTATTATAAAGAATTTGACTGGGTTGTGGGTACAGGTAATTATACTGATTATATTGATGAGGATATTGCTCAGATCCATAAAGAAATAAAGGATGTAGTAGGTGAAAAGAGAACACAACTGTTGATAATAGGATTTATTGTTTTGGTAGTGTCTGTATTTGTAATAATACAGACAAGCATGAGCATTAATAAATCTATACTTATTGTGGTCGATGCTATGGATAAATTGTCCGAAGGTGATTTTAGCTGTAAGCTTGAAGAAAAGCTTACAAAGCGAAAAGATGAATTTGGTGTAATGTTCCGGGATATGGAGAACATGAGAAATTCTGTATGCAATCTGCTTATAAATGTTAAAGATGAGGTTATTTCGGTGGCTGGTCATATGGAATATATTTCAGAAGGAGTAAAAGTACTTAACGGAAATATTGAAGATGTATCAGCAACAACTCAGGAGCTTGCTGCATCTATGGATGTTACCTCTACTTCTGCGATTGGAATAAGTAACTCGACTGATGAGATTGAGAAAGCGTCACAGAGTATTGCTGAAAGAGCGCAAAAGGCAACCAGGCAGGCATCGGATATACATGACAGAGCTATTAATACAATTAAAATCACAGAAGACAGTAAGACAAAGATTGCGAAGGTTCTTACAGATATAGAGGACAGCCTTGAAGTATCCTTAAAGGATATTAAGATTGCAGAACAGATTAATGTACTTGCTGAATCCATAATGAATATAACCGCACAGACCAATCTCCTTGCACTTAATGCATCTATTGAGGCTGCAAGAGCAGGTGAATCAGGAAGAGGATTTTCCGTTGTAGCTGATGAAATCAGACAGCTTGCAGAGCAGTCAAAGGAAGCAGTAGTAAATATTCAGTCGGTTACAGCACAGGTTAATGTGGCTATATCAAAATTATCCAATGATTCCAACAGATTGCTTGATTTTGTCAAAGATGATGTTCAGAAAGCATTTACAATGTTTGGAGATATGGGTACACATTATAACAATGATGCAACAGATATCAATGATATGGTATTGGAGTTTTCAGCAGTTGCACAGGAGCTTTTGTCTTCAGTCGACTCTGTTATGGAGGGAATCCATTCAATATCAGACAGTGCAAAAGAAGGTGCTACCGGAACAAATATTATTGCAGTTGATATTGTAAGCATCAATGAGAAGTCAAATGATATTGTGATAAAGGCAGATGATGTAACCGGTTCAACCATAAAGCTGAAGGAAGGAATTGAGAAATTTAAATGTGAATAAAAAACAGGTTGAAATATTCACTTGTAAAAAGTCACAAAATTGTAAACAATTATTGGTTAAATAAATGAAAAAACATACATACTCTTTTAAAATTATGTCAACTATGATAAAATAGATATATGTAGAAGACAATATCATGTTTGGGGGAGCATTGTATGTTTTTTCTTTTATATTGTATTTGGTTAGTATTAAACGGACACATTACAATGGAAATATGTATTTTTGGCATATTTATTTGTTGTGCCGTTTTTTTGTTTATGGTCAAATTTCTTGGTTATTCAATAGACAAAGAAAAGAAATTATATATGTCGATTCCTTTTTTGATATCTTATGTTGCAGTATTGTTTGTGGAAATAATAAAGGCAAATTTTGCAGTGTTTAAGTTAATGCTATTTGAAAGCAGAAAAATAGAACCTGTCATTGTAAAATTTAATGTACCACTAAAAACCAGATTTGCACGTATAGTTCTGGCTAATTCAATAACTCTTACTCCGGGGACAATAACAGCCCGGATTACGGAGGACGAATATGTGGTGCATTGTCTTACAGAAGAACTGTCTAATGATATAGATAATTCAAGTTTTGTAAAGATGCTCATGAAATGGGAAGCTAAAATGCAATAAAATACAAATATTATTTTATTGGAGTAGATTGGAGAAGAAGTATGGAAAAATGGCAGAGTGATTTTTTGATTTTCTGTTTGATTGTTTTAGGAGTAATGGCTGTTTTTATATTTATCAGGGTAGTAAAAGGTCCAAGACTCTTAGACCGGATAATGGGGGTTAATATGATGGGAACAGTGACTATATGTATGCTGGCACTTGTTTCTATATTACAAAACGAGAGTTATTTAATAGATATATGTATTATTTATGCGGTTATCAGTTTTCTTGCAGTTGTAGTTCTTTCCAAAATATATATGGGTGTGTTCTTTTCGGGTGTTGATATACATAAACATAACACTGATAAGTTAAAGGCAAAAAGAACGAGAAAACACAAATAAATATATGGGTGAATTTGAAGAAAGTGTGGTTATTAGTATGAATACAATTCAATTTATAACAGGTGCTATTATTATAATATCCGGTCTTATTGTTGAGGCGTTGGCAATATTGGGAATCTATATATTTAAGTTTGGACTTAACAGAATGCATAGTGCTGCCATAGGTGATACATTAGGTATGGGATTGATATGTTTTGGAATATGTATTATCAGCGGATTTTCGGTTACGACCTTAAAAATAATGATTGTTATCTTTTGCTTTTGGCTTGCGGGACCGGTATCATCACATTTGCTTGCGCGACTTGAGATAACTACTAACAGGCATATAGATGAACATGCAAAGCAAATTGATCTTAGAGATAAAAAGCAGGGGGATGATTATGAAAGTATTTAAAGCTATCTTACTTATTTTTTTGATAATGTGTGCGCTGATAACCTGTCTGCATAAAAGAATTCTTGTTTCAATAGTAATATTCATGTCATATAGTCTGGTAATGTCGGTAATATGGGCGATTCTTCGTTCACCGGATCTGGCGATTACGGAAGCAGCAGTTGGAGCCGGGATAACCAGTATTTTGTTTTTTGTGACATTGAAAAAGATCCATATAATGGAGAAGGAAGTAGAAGATGAAGAGAGCAGGTCATGATAATAAAGGTAAAAATCATTGGGATATAATGGATAACAGTGAGATGCATATATATAACAGGCTGTATCCGATTTTATCATTTGTGTTTGGAATATGCATAATAGCAATTCTTATGGCAACAGTATTTTATATGCCACGACTCGGGTTGGCTCAAAATCCTGATAATAATGAAGTTTCACAAAGGTATATAGAGCAGGGGATGGAGGAAACAGGGGCTGTAAATATTGTATCAGGTATGATTTTGGATTACAGGGCATTTGATACATTTGGTGAATCCTGTGTATTGTTCATTGCAGCAGGTTGTGTATTTGTAATGTTAAAAAATGAACCTTCCACAAAAACAGAGGAAGAAAAGATAGAAGAAAATGACAGAATATATGAACCTAAAAATGATCAGATCTTACAGGCAGTTACAAGTATTCTGGTGCCAATAATATTTGTGTTTGGAATATATGTGATATTAAATGGACATATTTCTCCGGGGGGTGGATTTTCAGGAGGAGCTATTCTTGGGGCAGGACTTATTCTTTACTTAAATGCTTTTGGTTTTCAAAAGACAGAGAGATTTTTTACTGACAAAACCTTTAAGATAATAACAGTAGTATGCTTAAGCTTTTACTGTTTTGCCAAAAGCTATTCCTTTTATACAGGTGCCAATCATTTAGAGAGTCATATTCCAAAAGGGATACCGGGGGAAATACTTAGTTCGGGGCTTATACTTCCGCTTAATATATGTGTGGGACTCATAGTTACCTGTACTATGTATGCATTTTACTGTATGTTCAGAAAGGGGGATTTTTAGATGGAGTTTGATTATGTTCTGAATATCCTTTCTGATCATATGGAGGAAATAGCATCGATTATACTGTTTGGAATAGGACTTTCAACCCTGCTGCTTCACCGGAATCTGATGAAAAAGATAATAGGGCTTAATATAATGGACACCGCTGCATATCTTTTTCTTGCCTCTAATGGATATATACAGGGCAGACTTGCACCTATTATTGTTGACAATGTAATGGACATGGAGGCTTATATAAATCCTGTTCCCAGCGGACTGGTGCTTACCGGTATTGTAGTTTCTGTAAGTACCTCGGCACTGTTTTTATCACTCACGGTAAGGCTGTATAGAAGATATCATTCCTTGGACCTTGATAAGATAATGATGGAATATAAAAAGGAGGTAATGGAATGTCGTTAGATTTCATTAGAAATTTTCCTTTTTTTTCAATAGTCATTGCGATGTTTTCAGGTATTTTATGTTCGGTGCTTGATGGTAAAAAGGCAAGAAGATTCACAGTATGTATTCTTGGAATTATAAGTATGCTTTCACTTGCATTATGTATATATATTAATTCGCAGACTGAAAGCTTTGTGTATATGATGGGACACTTTCCGGCACCCTGGGGAAATGAGATAAGAGCCGGTATGCTTGAAGCAATGCTTTCTTTTATCTTCTCATCAATATTGCTTTTTGCATTAGCAGGCGGATGGGAAAATATATTCCATGATGTTACACCTGCAAAGCAGAATTACTATTTCGTAATGATAAATCTGCTTATGAGCTCGTTACTTGCATTGATATATACAAATGATATTTTCACAGCATATGTTTTTGTTGAAATCAATACCATAGCTGCCTGTGGACTTATAATGCTCAGACAGAATGGACATACCATTGTTGCAGCAACAAGATACCTGATTACAAGTGTTGTGGGGTCGGGTCTTTTACTTTTTGGAATAATATTTTTATACAGTATTACAGGACATTTACTGTTTCCCAATATTCATGAAGAATTATCAAAGCTATATTTGCAGGGAACATATTCTGTGCCACTTACGGTTGTGATTGGACTGATAGTTGTAGGTCTTGCAATAAAAAGTGCATTATTTCCCTTTTCAGCATGGGTACCGGATGCTTATGGATATGCAACAACTGCATCTGGTGCGATACTTTCAGGACTTGTTTCAAAAGGATATATAGTGCTTTTGATAAAGATTTTTTACAGGGTAATTGGTACTGATATTATTAAAAACAGCAGGGTTATAGATGTACTATTTGTTTTTGGCATAGCAGGAATGATAATGGGTTCAATAAATGCAATTGCAGAAAATGATATTAGAAGGATGATAGCGTATTCTTCAGTAGCTCAGATTGGTTACATTTATATGGGAATTGGTATGGGGACAAAGGCTGGTATGATAGCTGCAGTCTGGCATATTCTTTCACATGCTGCAACAAAGCCATTGCTTTTTGTATCGGCAGCAGGACTTTCTGCTGTATCCGGTGAAAGTAAGAGATTTCATGACCTGCAGGGTGCGGCACATAGAAACCCTGTTGCAGGTATAGGATTTGCAATAGGGGCACTTTCGATGGTGGGTATACCGTTGTTTTCCGGATTTATTTCCAAAATACTTTTTGCAACCGCTTCTGTCAGATTGGGGCAAAGAATGTGGATTACTATGTTTGCATTGGCAATAAGTACGATTTTGAATGCAATGTATTTTCTTAGAACCGTAATAAGAATATATATGCCGGAGAACAAAGAGTACAATAATAGTGTAAAAAATCAAAAAGCATTTGTTATATCTGTTTCGTTTTTTGTTATTTTAAATATTGTTTTAGGATGCAGTTCGCAGCCTGTGACAGATTTGATTTTGAAAGGATTACTTATGCTTGAATAATACGAAGCTTTAATGGAGGGAATATGAAAGAGGGGTATTTATTATTAATTCCAATGATGCTGCCTGTTATTGTAGGTATAGTGTTGCTTACAGTAAAGAAATGCAGGGATATAAAGATTACAAATTGGATAACGGGATGTACACTAATAGTCACAACAGTGATTGTATGGATGCTGTTATTTAATAATGATAAGGAGTTTTTGTTGTGGAATTTGACAGAAACACTACCAATATGGTTAAAATTGGATAAACTTGGGCGTTATTTTGCAGGATTTACTGCAATAGTATGGACTATTTCAGGATTTTTTGCATTTCAATATATGCACCATGAAAAGAACCCACACAGGTTTTTTGGATGCTATCTTTTGACTTTTGGTATATTAATGGGACTGGATTTTTCGGGTAACATTATCACTTTTTATCTGTTTTATGAATTAATGACAATTGTTACCATGCCATTGGTAGCACATAGTCTTACTAAAGAATCGGTGGCTGCCTCCCTTAAATATTTGTTCTATTCACTGTTTGGGGCATTTATGGGACTTTTGGGGATTTTTCTCATTTATGGATTTTGTGGTACACAACAGTTTACTCCCGGAGGTGTACTTGTAAGAGAGCTTGTTTCAGGACATGAAACCTTTATACAGATAGCTGTGATGGTTACTATCATAGGATTTGGCACTAAGGCAGGTATGTTCCCGATGCATGGCTGGCTTCCGACAGCACATCCGGTTGCACCTGCACCGGCAAGTGCTGTGTTGTCAGGTGTTATTACCAAGAGCGGTGTACTTGGAATAATAAGAGTTTTATATTATGTGGTTGGTTTTGAATATGTCATTGGTACATGGGTACAGACGGTTGCTTTAATATTGTCACTGATTACTGTATTTATGGGTTCTATGATGGCATTTCGTGAAAAGATATTTAAAAAGAGACTTGCATATTCGACTGTAAGTCAGGTTTCATATGTATTGTTTGGCTTATTTATAATGAATGAAACAGCCATGCGTGGAGCTTTGCTTCATATAGTTTTTCATTCAGTGATTAAAAATCTTTTGTTTTTGACAGCCGGTGCAATAATATTTTATACAGGACTTACAAATGTTGATGAATATGATGAAATGGGTAAAAAGATGCCGGGAGTCATGGTTTGTTTTATGTTATGTTCTCTGGGGCTTGTTGGTATTCCACCATTGTCAGGATTTGTAAGCAAGTGGTATCTTGCAACGGGAGCATATGGCTCAGGAATTGGAGTTTTTTCATGGCTTGGACCAATAGTATTGTTGATAAGTGCTTTATTAACAGCAGTATATTTGTTGGAGATATGTGTAAAAGCGTTTTTCAGTGTTACTGATAAAGTTGAAACAAGAAAGCAGGAATCAGAGCTTTGTAAGATAAATGTATCCAAGCTAATGCTGATACCAATGATAATTTATGCAGCTTTGAATGTTTCTTTAGGAATTATTACATCACCTCTTAACAGTTATCTGGATAAGATTTTGAATACTTTATTTTAGATAGTATTGCAAGTGAAGGGGGGATAAAAATGCCTTTGTGGATTTTATTTGTTGCAATTCTGTTCCCTGTTTTTGGGGGAGTCGGAATCAATTTTTTTAGAAATAAATCTGACAGCTGGAAAAACAGATATGTGTTTGCAATAACTCTTATTACCGGCATAATGATTATATTCATTTTGATGAATACAGGTTCATTTGAGGATAGTACTAAAACATTAAAGGTGCTTCAGTTTACAGGCACTTTGTCTGTTGCTTTTAGAATAGACGGGTTTGGAGCAGTATTTAGCTGTCTTATTGCGGTGCTGTGGCCGCTTGCAGTATTGTATTCTTTTGAATATATGGAGCATGAGCAGAGAAAGGATACCTTTAATATGTTTTATGTTGTAACATTTGGAGTTACACTTGGTATTGCGTGGGCTGCAAATCTGTTTACAATGTATCTGTTTTTTGAGTTGCTTACTTTGGTAACGACACCGCTTGTGATTCATGAACTGACACATGAAGCAAACCGGGCAGGCAGGAAGTACCTTGCATATTGTATAGGTGGAGCTTCGTTTGGTTTTATTGCGCTGGTTTTTATGCTTGTATATGGAAACGGTGCAGATTTTATATATGGCGGTTGTCTTGATACGGACAGCCTAAAAGGTAATACAGATTTGTTTAATATGCTTCTGGCAGTATATTTAATGGGATTTTTTGGCTTTGGTGTTAAGGCTGCGGTATTCCCGCTTCATAGCTGGCTGCCTTCAGCATATGTGGCACCTACACCGGTAACGGCACTTTTACATGCGGTTGCAGTAGTAAAAGCAGGAGCTTTTGCTGTTATAAGACTTACTTATTATTGCTATGGCATTGATTTCCTGAAAGGAACATGGGCACAGAATGTAGCAATGGCAGCAGCAATAATCACGATAGTTTATGCTTCATCTATGGCGGTAAGGCAGCAGCACATAAAGAAAAGACTTGCATATTCTACTGTAAG